>CAJOPI010000032.1 GCA_905236275.1 uncultured Lachnospiraceae bacterium
CATCCCATATTTATATCCAGTATATCAAATTCTCCCTCGCTCAGAGCTTCCGCCTGTTCCGCCATGATTTCAGGCTCGGAGCCAAATATCTGCAGGGCTAAAGGTCTTTCCTCCGGAACGGTCTGCATAAGCGAAACCGTATTTTTGTTTTTATAATGAAGTGCCTTTGCACTCACCATTTCCGTACAGACAAGTCCTACCCCGTATTCTCTGCATATCAGTCGGAATGGCAGGTCGCTTACCCCTGCCATCGGTGCCAGTATAAATCTGTTATCAAGTTCTATATTTCCAATCCTGAGAGAATCCGCCATCAGTCTATACTTTCGCCTAAAAAAACAACCTTGTAAAAAAGGGTAAGCTCCTGAAAAAGCTCCCTTTTCTCCTTCTGCAATTCCTTTATCATCAGCGCAGCGCCGATTTCATCATAGTTAAAATCGTCCTCGCTTCCAAAGGTCTGCAGAAGCATTTCGCCTTCATCATCAAAAACTATCTGAAGCTCACCGCCTGCCTGCTCCGTAAATACGACACAGGCAATTTCAAGTTCGTTCCTGACCGTTTCCGGAAGCTTATTAAAAGCGGGATTCAGATAGTATTTCCTTGTATAATGATTCGCCGCGCAGAGCACGACGGTATCTTTTCCGTTTTTCTTTTCAACTGTATCCATAAATTCCTCTTACCGAAACCTCTCCGGCATAAACAGCTGTTTTTTCTCCGTTATCCCTCTCGACGATCAGCTCTCCCCTGTCGTCAATCCCGTAGGAGCGTGCCTCATACTCTCCTTTAGGATCAAGTACCCTGACACGTTTTCCTATATTTACACATATCGAATTATATTCATCCTTAAAGACGGATAAATCTTTTTGCCTGCAAAATTCTTCATAATAATCTTCGAAGACTTCGGCTATTCTCGCGCATATTTCCGCACGCGGGAACTTTTTCCCCGATTCCAGATAAAGCGAAGTCGCCGTATCTGCTATCTCAGGCGGAAAGTCCGTTACGCTGACATTGATTCCCGTACCGATAACACAGTAATTTACGGCATTTTTATCTGCAGACATCTCCGTCAATATCCCTACAAGCTTTTTTCCATTGAGAACGATGTCGTTCGGCCACTTGATGACCGTATCAATTCCCGTAGCATTCCTGATTCCTTTTGCCGTTGCAAGTGCCATGATTATCGTAAGCATCGGTGCCCTGTCTGCCGGAAAATCCGGTGTCAATAGATAGGACATGGCTATCGCAGTAGAAGGAGCGGACTGCCACGAACGCCCACGTCTTCCCTTTCCAGCTTCCTGCGTGTCAGCAAGGAAAATCATTCCGCTTCTTTTTGTTTTTTCAAAAACGCGTTTCGCCTCTTCGTTGGTAGAGTCGATAGTTTCATAGAAGTATAATTTTCCGCCTTTTCCAAGCCAGCGCGTATGAAGTTCTTCTTCAAGAATTTTTAAGTTAAAATCTTCCATCATAAGTCAGATAAGCACCGCAAGTGTCACAAGAACTGCCGCAAGCAGGAGACATACAGCCGATATTCCTGGTCTTTCGTGATAAAAACGCCCTACATTCAGGGCTGCAACAATTCCCATCATAAGAAAGATAAGCCTTTTCATAAGCTTCGGGCTGTCTTCCGCCCCAAGTGATATCAGGGATATTATAATAACCGCCAGTGAAAGAAAAAGATTTATCGTATCCAGCGTTATTTCAAATCGTCTGTTTCCGTCCCCTTTGATAAGATTACTGTCATTATCTGTCTTCATAGCCAAGTGAAGCTGCCATTACAGCCTTTATGGTATGCATACGGTTTTCAGCTTCTTCGAATACCGAGTCACTATAGTGATTGAATACCTCATCGGTAACTTCCATATCTTCTATTCCGAATCTTTTTCCCATGTCCGCACCGATTTCTGTCTTCAGATCATGGAAGGAAGGTAGGCAGTGAAGGAAAATCGCATCTTCAGAAGCCTTCCTCATAAGGTCCATTGTAACCTTGTAAGGTGTAAGAACTTTTATACGCTCTTCCCAGACATCATCGCTCTCGCCCATTGAAACCCATACATCCGTATAAACTATATCTGCATCCCTGACTGCCTCCTTCGGATCTGAACTGAAGGTTATGCTTCCGCCGGACGCTTCTGCCCACTCTTTGCACTCTTCCGTAAGTGCCTCATTCGGGAAATAATTTTCAGGTGCGCATGCCACGAAGTTCAATCCGAGCTTCGCGCAACCGATCATAAGCGAATTGCCCATGTTGTATCTTGCATCACCCATATATACGAATTTAAGTCCCTTTAATTTTCCAAAGGTCTCGCGTATCGTAAGCATATCTGCAAGTATCTGGGTCGGATGAAATTCGTTTGTAAGTCCGTTCCATACCGGCACTCCTGCATACTGTGCAAGCTCTTCAACTATTTTCTGACCGAATCCCCTATATTCTATTCCGTCATACATACGCCCCAGAACCTGTGCCGTATCAGCGATTGACTCTTTTTTTCCTATCTGTGAGCCTTTAGGATCGAGGTAGGTGGAACCCATTCCGAGGTCATGCGCAGCTACTTCGAAGGCGCAGCGTGTCCGCGTCGAGGTTTTCTCGAATATCAGCGCAATATTTTTTGTTTTGAAAACATCATGCGGCACACCCTCTTTTTTCATTTTTTTGAATTTCGCCGCGAGATCAAGAAGATATGTTATTTCTTCCTCCGTATAATCCCTAAGTGAAAGTAAATGTCTTCCTTTTAATGAGATCATTGGTTTCCCCTTTCTTTTTTTCTCAAAGTCACGTTGTATATAAATGAACAATCCCTGACATCACTTTTGACCCCGACATCATTTGGATTTGTTCATCATATACAACTAACATTGACAAAATTTCTAATCACTGTTGTTCCCTATATTTATACATCAATAATGAGGCCGATACCGAGGCGTTGAGCGATTCGACTTTTCCCTTCATGGGGATAAAAAGTCTCTCGTCGGCGAGGGCGGTAAGCTCATCTGAAAGGCCGTTTCCCTCGTTTCCTATCATGAAGGCTGTTTTCGGCGCATAGTCGATTTCGTTGTAATTTTTACTGCCCTTCAGGTGTGCCGCATAGAAACGGACTCCTGCCTTTTTCATTTCCAATACGGTTGATTTTAGGTCGTCACTATAAATAAAGGGGACTCTGAAAATCGTTCCCATAGTCGAGCGGACAACCTTCGGAGAATAGATATCAGCAGTTTTCCTGTCCATTATTATTCCCGATACTCCGGCAGCCTCACCGGTTCTCATCATCGTTCCTAAATTCCCCGGGTCCTGTATTCCTTCCAATATTAAAAAAAGGCCGTTCTCAGCTTTAATGAGGTCAGCAAGTTTATAATGCTTCTGACGCACGACAGCGAGTACGCCC
>CAJOPI010000033.1 GCA_905236275.1 uncultured Lachnospiraceae bacterium
AAAAGACAATATATAAATGGCGGGATCGGTCTTGAAGCTAACTATAGCGAATATATAGAGCACCTTCTAAATATATTCGTGCAGGTTTATCGTGTGCTTAGATCGTCAGGTTCTTTTTGGCTAAATATAGGAGATACCTATTATCAAAAATCATTACTAAATATTCCTTGGAGAGTTGCTATTGCACTAACAGAAAAAGGTTGGATTTTGCGAAACACGGTAATTTGGAATAAGGTAAAAGGAGGCTTAGATAATACTCATGACAGATTACGCAATGTTTATGAACCAATCTTTCACTTTGTAAAACAAGAAAAACATTATTATTACGATGTGGATAGTGTTAGAAATACGCCGAAAAATACAAAAGTAGTAAATGGCGCGATTGTATCAGCAACAGGAGTTACTGGCATCAGGTATAAGAGAAGAATTGAACTGTCAACAGAATTAACAGATGAACAAAAAGAGAATGCTTATATTGCACTGGATAGAATATTGGGACAGGTTCGAAGAGGTGAAATATCTGATTTCAGAATGGTGATAAAAGGTGCTCAGCGTACAACACATTCAGATTCAGAACTTGTTTCTGGTAGAGCCAAGGAATTACATGAAAAGGGTTTCTATTTTTTGAAATATCACCCTAAAGGAAGCAAGCCCAGCGACATATGGGACATTATCCCAGAAGATACGCAGGGACGGACGACGCATTTTGCAGCATATCCTGCCGATTTATGTCGTACTCCTATTATACTAACTTGTCCTGAGAAAGGAATTGTGCTAGATCCATTTGTAGGGACAGGTACCTCATGTCTTGTGGCAATGGAAAATCGAAGGAAATCTATAGGTATAGATATTTCGGATAATTATATATCTATTGCACAGGAACGTTGTAAATTAATGGAATAATTAATAGCGTTCATTGTTGTGTATAGGAGGATAAGTATTTATGAATAAAATCAAAGAACTGTTTGGAATTTACTGTGATAACTCAGCCAATTTAAAAAAAGCTCTGTCCCAGCAATTATGCCCATATTCTGGAAAAAGGTGTTATAAAACTCGAAAAAGTAAGCCTAATACTGCTATTGGAACTTGTACAGTTCAGTATCAAAAAAATAATATAATTATATGTCCTAACAGATTGTTGGAAAGCAATCAAATTTTTATTGATTGCTTACATCTCTTAACATTGCATGAACCAGGAAACGAATTGTATGTGATTCCTGAAGTGTCTATTCCCGGCGGAAATGTAGATTATTTTCTTGTTTCATCTAGAGATGAGCAAGTCATGGATTTTGCAGGCATTGAGTTGCAAACGATGGATACAACAGGTACAGTATGGCCGGAACGTCAAAGACTTTTGAAAGAACATGGGTTTTCTGTAGATGCGGCAGATATAGAAAATAAAAAGTCGTTTGGTATGAATTGGAAGATGACTGCTAAAACTATTTTGATTCAAATGCATCATAAATCAGAAACGTTTGAATATCTCAACAAGCATTTGGTTCTTATTATTCAAAGGCCATTTTTTGAATATATCAGCAGAGAATTTTCTTTTTCTCACATTCAAGGAGCTCGGATTGGTGATCCTGTACATATACATTCATATGATTTCAGAGAAAAGGATAGTAGGTTAAAACTTTCTCTAGATAAGAGAATAAGCACTAATTCTAGTGGAATTGCGAGGAGTTTAGGTTTAAATGCTCATACCAAAGTAGAGCTTGAAGAATTAATAACTACTCTTGAGCAGAAATTCAATGATGAATATCGTTTATCTACTGTCTGACGTTGTTAGTGAAAAAGTAAGTATTAATAAGTATAACGGAATGCTTCTGTAAAAATCTTTCAAAAAGCGTATCCTGCCCGACATAGATATTGGCCTAGTGGAGTTTACCCAGTAGCAGAAAGCAGAGAAGCCTTTGCTTGATACAAGAGGAGTGAGATTTGATGTATATGCGAAGTCAAGTAACCGAAAAATCTTTGACTGCGAAGTGCAGACCACAGACAAGAAAGATTTAGCGCGTCGAACGAGAGCATATCATATAGTGCTAGGATTTGAGGCGTTAGAGACAGAAACGCTGAAGAAGTCAGGAAGTTATAAAGACTTGCCGGATGCATTTGTAATATTCGTTTGTACGTTTGACCCGTTCAACTGCGGAAGACACATATACATGTTCAGGAATATGTGTCAGGAAGATAGCGAGCTGAAACTGAATGACGGAGCATTTACGATATTTCTGAACGCACGAGGAAAAGCAGACGATATAAGCGTGGAACTGAAGGCATTTCTGGACTTTATGCTAGGCAAGACCAGTAATGATCCATTTATCAAGAAACTGGAGTATAAGCTGAAAGAAGCGAAAAGCAATGCAGAATGGAGGCGAGAATACATGCTGTTATTGATGCGAGAACAGGAAAAATTTAGTGAGGAAGTTGCAGTTGGTGAGGAGCGCGGACGGTAGGAAGCGAATTTAGCAACTGCACATCGTCTACGAGAAATGAGAATGAAAGATTCGGATATAAGCATGGCTACGAATCTCTCCTATGAAGAATTGAGGATGATTTAACAAAAGGTGCAATTCTTACACACGTTATTTTATGCTATTAAACTTATAGTGGTTACTCGTTTGTCCTGAAGCAGAGTAATCACTATTTTATTGAATAGGGGACTTTTTCCCTTCTACGAGCTACATTAAAGCCTTTTCATCATGTTTTTATCGTCACGATTATTTCCACATTGCTTTATATTTGTGCTTCAAAAAATGGCATTGTAGCGGCTGAGGCTGGGAGCGTTCGAGGAGAGATGTATAGATTTGTGCTAAAGCCATTCATTTTATTCTCCCAAAAATGCCTCAGAAACCGACTACCTACAATTCGGCTGTAGGAATCCTATTCGTTTACAGAAAGCTCAACACAGCTTTTAACTTGAACGCTGTCGGGTATGGTTGAGTATCTGTCCCATTTTTGAGCTTTTAAGCCCCATGTCTAGCCCCATTTTTGACTTTATGAAAATTGGAAATATAGTAATTGCAATGATTTATAGAATATAGAAGTAAGTTAGGGCAGAAGTGGCAATATTTTATGTATATCCTTATATATATATATATATATATTAAAAAAACATATACATATAAAAATATATACATATATAAGCACAACCAGAAAACCTGCCCCTTTTGCCCCTAAGTAATAAAGGCTTGCGAATATTAGATTTTTGAAATAAAAAATGTGACAG
>CAJOPI010000034.1 GCA_905236275.1 uncultured Lachnospiraceae bacterium
CGAGCTACGCTGATTGACGATAACGCAGCAAGTGGAAGTTTATACAAGCAAGTGTGCATAAGTTATTTATCTACAGTTCCTAAGATAAAAGTCAGGGGAAATTAAAAAAAATGGAAAAGAAGTTTTCGATAAATAAATACAAATTAGCCAAGGAGCTTAAGAGAGAGGCAAGAACGGCATTGACAGGGAATTACACAACACCTGTTTTGGACTCTTTGATCATACTGGTAATACAGTCCATATTAAATGGCGAGATGAGAATGAGCAGCGCACTGATTCAGAATGGTGATAATCTGCCGCTGGCAGCCTTTTTTTTGATATTTATGCTTTTTCTTGTGGGGATAGTGGTTACTGTCACAGTATATCTTCTGAGAGTAGGCATTGAGTATATATGCTATAAGGTCGCCCGAAAAGAGAAAGCCGCGCTGTCTGATACCTTTTATGCATTTAAGAATAGACCGGGAAGGTTTCTCTTGCTCTTTCTTTTATATTTTCTGATAATGCTTCTGGCATTTATACCTTATGTGATTTTGGCAGTGATAGGCATGATCGCTTATATTACAAGCGGAAATATTGCACCGTTCATTGTCTGCATTGCCATCGGTGTTGTTATAACCATTGCACTCAGTTACTTTCTTCTGCTGAGATACAGTCTGGTTAATTTCCTGATTTTTGACAATCCGGAGATGAGCGCGATTGAGGCAATGAAAAAGTCCGCAAAGCTCATGGATGGTCACAAGCTCAGAATGCTGAGACTTGCACTCAGTTTCATCGGGATAATAATGCTGAGTATCCTCACCTGTGGTATAGCATCGCTCTGGCTTCTTCCCTATCAGTATGTAAGCTATTCGTTCTTTTATATGGAGCTGGTACATCCCGCAAAAATGAAGCCTGACTGGAGACCTTTCATAAGTGATGCCGGGGAAGCACTTGTCAGGAAAAAAGTTTTTTTGGAAAAGTATTGATTTTTAATGTCAGATGAATTATAGTCTAATTGAAAAGAAAATAGAGATGGTTCTTCGGGGCAGGGTGCAAATCCCTACCGGCGGTAAAGCCCGCGAGCGTTTAAGCATGAACCGGTGTGATTCCGGTGCCGACAGTGAGCAGTCAGTGACTGCGCAGTCTGGATGAGAGAAGATACAGTCTGTTTAGTGTTATAAAACGGATTTTAAAGCCCTGTGTAGAATTTTACACAGGGCTTTTCTTTTTCAAAAAGGAGGAAAAAATGTCAGCAAATGAATCAAAGGTCAGTGCAACAGCTGTAACAGCGGTATCAGATTCAAGGGTAAGAAAACTCTGCGGAGTGGCAATGCTTTCTGCGGTAGCTTATGTTCTTATGTTTTTGGAATTTCCGCTTCCGCTTATAATGCCGTCCTTTATAAAAATGGATTTTTCAGAGCTTCCGGCTCTTGTGGCGGCTTTTGCCTACGGACCCGTAGCAGGGGTTGCGGTCTGTCTTATAAAAAATCTCATTCACCTTCTGAATACCCAGAGCGGAGGAGTGGGAGAGCTTTCGAATTTTATTCTTGGAGCGGTATTTGTATTTATTGCAGGAAGCATCTACAAAAAAGCTCATTCGAAGAAAGGCGCGATAATCGGTTCGACAGTTGGAGCACTTCTTATGTCAGCAGTAAGTCTTGTGACCAACTATTATGTTGTATACCCGATCTACACAGTATTTATGCCGATGGAAGCTATAGTTGCAGCATATAAGGCCATAATCCCCTCGGTCAACAGCCTTTGGGAATGCCTGTTAATCTTCAATGTTCCCTTTACTTTCTTCAAGGGGATGTGTTCAGTTGTCATAACCTTCCTGATATACAAACCGCTTTCGCATATTCTTAAAGGATGACAGCTTGCACAATCGTTCATGAGATAATATAATATAGACGCATACAGTGCTTATGGATTGTCTAAAAGCTGTATGCGTCTTTATTGTTTGTCGGAGAAATTATGGAAAAAATTTTAGAGTCGTACACAACGGAAGATACCTACAATATCGGTAAAAGCATGGGTGAGAATTCTAAGCCCGGTGACGTTTATGCACTCAGCGGAGATCTGGGTGTGGGAAAGACTGTTTTCACCAAGGGTTTTGCAAAAGGACTTGGAATAGAAGAGCATATAAGCTCGCCAACCTTTACCATTCTTAACTCTTATGAGGATGGGCGTATGCCCTTTCATCATTTCGATGTTTACCGGATAGGTGATATAGAAGAAATGGATGAGATAGGCTATGAAGACTGTTTTTACGGCGATGGCGTGAGTCTTGTTGAATGGGCCGGAATCATAAAAGAGCTGATGCCTGAAAATACCATTGTGGTAAAAATAGAAAAAGATTTAGAGAAAGGCTTCGACTACAGAAAAATAACGGTCGGAGGAGATTTGGAAGAAGTATGAAATTACTTGCAGTAGATACGTCGGGACTTGTGGCTTCGGTTGCTTTGCTTGTTGACGACAGGATTCTTGCGGAGTATTCCGTAGATTACAAAAAAACGCATTCGGAAACGCTTATGCCGATGATAAATGAAATAGTTCATATAACTGAGCTTGACCTAAAGGAGCTTGATGCCATCGCCATAGCCGGAGGGCCGGGTTCCTTTACGGGACTCAGGATCGGTTCTGCCACAGTCAAAGGCATGGCAGAGGTTCTGGAAATTCCCATAGTAAGTGTTCCGACAGTGGATGCAATGGCTATGAATCTCTGGGGGACTGATGACTATATCGTTCCGATTATGGATGCAAGAAGAAATCAGACCTATACGGGAATCTACGAAATAGACAGGAACGGAAGGCTTTTAACAAAGCTTGAACAGTGTGCGATAAGCATAGAGGAGCTTGCGGAGGAAATTAACAGACTGGGGCATCCGGTAATTATGCTTGGAGACGGAGTTGACCGTTTCATGGAAAATATGGATGAGCTTTTGAAGGTTGAGCACAGATACGCTCCGGCAGGAATGAACCGTCAGAGGGCTGCCTCGCTTGCAAGGCTCGCACAACAGTATTACAGCGAGGGTAAATACACCGGAGCGGAAGAACATACACCGGTATATCTGAGAAAATCTCAGGCAGAACGGGAAAGGGAGAACAAGGAATGCTCGAAATCCGCCGTATGACAAAGGACGACCTTGCCGAAGCGGCAGAGCTTGAAAGAGAATGCTTTGGCGACGAAGCCTGGAGTGAAAAGACTTTTGCGGAATCGATTGAACTTGATTATGTGATTTATCTTCTTGCATTGGAAAAAGACCATGTTATCGGCATGGCAGGTATAAGAAATATCTGTGGAGATGCCGATATAACTAACGTAGCGGTGAGGTCTGATTTCAGAAGACGGGGTATTGCGGAAAAGATACTTGTTGAATTAATGAAATGCGGCGAAGAAGCGGGTGTTCTGAATTATACCTTAGAGGTCAGGTCTAAAAATCTCGCTGCGATAAAGCTTTATGAAAAATTAGGCTTCAGAAAAGAAGGAATAAGAAAAAACTTTTATGAGAATCCGCTCGATGATGCACTTATCCTGTGGAAACGGAAAGAGGATGAATGTTAGATGTATGCCTTTTAGGCTCAGGAGGAATGATGCCGCTGCCCTACAGATGGCTGACTTCGCTTTTACTGAGATTTAACGGGAATAATATTTTGATAGACTGCGGGGAAGGAACGCAGGTTGCCTTGAAGAAAAAGGGCTGGAGTCCGAAACCGGTTGGATTGATACTTTTTACGCACTTCCATGCAGACCATATCAGTGGACTGCCGGGATTTCTCCTGACACTTGGAAATGCTGAAAGAACAGAACCATTACTGCTTGTAGGACCGAAGGGTCTTGAAAGGGTTGTTAAATCTCTTCTGGTGATAGCCCCTGAGCTTCCGTTTGAGATAAAATATATGGAACTTGAAGGTGACAGCGAATTTAGCTGGGAGGGATACAGGATAAAGGCTTTCAGGGTCAATCACAATATTGTCTGCTATGGTTATTCCGTAATGATAGACAGGGCAGGAAAATTTGACCTTGAAAGGGCTAAGGCTGAGAATATTCCGGTAAAATACTGGAGCCGTCTTCAGAAGGGAGAAAGTGTCGAGGATGAAAACGGAAAGGTCTATAGCCCTGAAATGGTAATGGGAGAAGCAAGAAGGGGTATAAAGGTAACCTACACAACTGACACGAGACCAACTGATTCGATAGTCGAAAACGCCGCCGGTTCAGACCTTTTCATATGCGAAGGAATGTATGGCGAGAAAGAGAAATTAAGCAAGGCTAAAGAACATAAACATATGATGTTCGGCGAAGCGGCTGAGATGGCGAAAAGAGCCGGAGTTAAGGAACTCTGGCTTACCCATTACAGTCCCTCGCTTGTAAATCCAAAAGAGTTTTTAGAGGAAACGCGGAAAATATTTGCCGGAACCAGAACCGGTAAGGATGGAAAGACGGTGGAGCTTAATTATGAAGAACAATAAGAAACTTACCCTTATACTTGCTATGGCGATTGTAGTAGTAATTGTTGTAGTGATGTTTTTTAGGCTTGCGAATTCAAAGAATGTAAACGAGGGCGATGTTTCGCTTTCAAAAACACAGTCGGTTGTTTTAGAACACAATCTTCAGGTGGATTATCCGCAGAGTCCGAAGGCTGTGGTCAAGTATTATGCGGAGCTGAGCCAGTGTATGTATGAAAGCGGAAACAGCGAAAAGGATATTTCGGATCTTGCAGTTCAGTCGAGGAAGCTTCTTGATGATGAGCTTGTTGCACAGCAGTCTGACGAAGAGTATCTGGCAGCATTAAAAAAGACAATAAACACCTTTGCGGCTGATAAGCGGCGGATAGTGAGCTTTACGGTTTCGGCGTCTACGGATGTTAATTATTACAATTCCTCCGGCGGAGATGAGATGGCATCACTTTACTGCATATACACCTTACAGAAGGGTTCTCTTAATTACAGCGATAATGAAGAATATATTTTAAGAAAGGACGGCGACGGTCACTGGAAGATACTGGGATGGCAGTCGGCAATTGATAAGAACGGTTCAAATGGAAGTAATCAATAAAGATATTTATATACTCGGAATAGAAAGCTCCTGTGATGAGACGGCAGCCAGCGTGGTCAGGAATGGCAGGGAGGTTCTTTCGAATGTGATATCCTCCCAGATAGACATTCATACTCTTTACGGAGGTGTCGTTCCGGAAATAGCATCGAGAAAACATATAGAAAAGATTAATCAGGTTGTAAGAGCGGCAGTCGAAGAAGCAGGTATGAATATAGCCGATATCGATGCAATAGCTGTTACGGCGGGTCCCGGTCTTATCGGACCTCTGCTTACGGGAGTCTCTTTTGCAAAGGGCATGGCATTTGCATCGGGAAAGCCTCTTGTAGGGGTTCATCATATAGAGGGACATATATCGGCAAATTATATCGAAAATAAGGAACTTGAACCGGAATTTATCTGTCTTGTTGTGTCGGGTGGTCATACTCATCTTGTCAGGGTTGTTGATTACGGGAAATATGAAATTCTTGGCGCGACACAGGATGATGCGGCAGGAGAAGCTTTTGACAAGGTGGCAAGGGCAATAGGACTCGGTTATCCGGGTGGTCCGAAGATAGACAGGGTTTCAAAGGATGGGAATCCTGAAGCGATTAAATTTCCGAGGGCTCATGTGGCAGCGGGAGAATATGATTTCTCGTTCAGCGGCTTAAAAAGCGCAGTACTTAACTATCTGAACTCGATGGAAATGAAAAAAGAAAAGATTGTTACGGAGGATGTTGCGGCATCTTTTCAGAAAGCGGTCGTGGACGTTCTTGTTGCCAATGCAATGGCGGCTGTAAAAAAGTATGGGGAAAAGAAATTCGCCCTTGCCGGAGGTGTAGCCTCGAATTCCGCGCTGCGGGAGGCTATGGAGGAAGAGTGCAGGATAAGGGGGATAAGCTTTTACAGACCTTCTCCGGTGCTTTGTACGGATAATGCGGCGATGATTGCTTCGGCAGGTTATTATGATTTTATAAGAGGTAAAAGAGCAGGACTTGATCTTAATGCAAAAGCAAACCTTAAAATCGGTTATAGTTGTTAACGGGCATAAAGAGAGGGGAGTCGGGCTATGAAAACGAATGCTATAGTGCTTGCCGGAGGCAGAGGCAGGCGGATGGGCGGTAATACGCCGAAACAGTATATGGATCTTTTGGGAAGGCCTGTCGTATATTATTCTTTGAAGGCGTTTGAGGATTCTTTCATAGATAATGTCGTTCTTGTCTGCACAGAAGGTGATGAGGATTTCTGCCGCAGGGAGATTGTAATAAAATACGGTCTGACAAAGGTTAACAGGATAATTTCCGGCGGAAGGGAACGTTATGACTCGGTAATGAAGGGCTTAGCTGCTTCCGGCGGCTGTGACTTTATCTATATTCATGACGGGGCAAGACCGCTTATCAGCCAGTATATACTTGAACGCTGCCAGCATTACGTTGAAAAGTATGGGGCTGCTGTGGCTGCGGCACCGGCAACGGATACAATAAAAATCGAAGATGGAAACGGATTTATAAAAGATACGCCTGACAGGTCGCTCGTATGGCTTATGCAGACACCTCAGGTTTTTTCCTACAGCCTTGTTAAAAATGCTTAC
>CAJOPI010000035.1 GCA_905236275.1 uncultured Lachnospiraceae bacterium
AGGAAGGAAAAGCAGTGTCAGGACTGTAGAAGCAAGAAGTCCGCCTACCATAACTATTGCCATGCCTGCCATGTTTTCAGAGTTCTTCGCAAAGCCAAAGGCAACAGGTATCATCGCAAGCTCTGTAGTAAGTGTCGTGATAAGAATAGGTCTCATACGTCCCGTACCTGCGTCTATCAGCGCATCATAGGTTTCCATGCCGCTCTTTTTATTCTGCATCGCCATATCAATGAGGATAATACCGTTATTAACAACGATACCGCCGAGCATCAGCACGCCCATGAGAGACGACATTGAAATCTTCGCCTTCATAAGAAGCATCAGGACAACCGAACCGATTGCCGCAAAAGGTATACAGCCCATAACGAGAACTGAGTAAATTATTGACTCAAACTGTATTGCCATTACCGCAAATACAAGGAAGAAAGCGATAATTATTGCCTGTCCTATGGATGCAAACTCCGTTGACATCATCTCAGTCATCGCATCAGTGGCAAAGCTTACATTTTCAGGCATTTCAATGGGTCTTATCTTACCGTCGAGAACCTCTTTTACCGCGTCCGCAGTATCCGAAGTCATTGTTGCGGTTATCGTAGCCTTGTACTTACCGTCCTTTCTCTCGATAGTGGTCGGAGCAGAAGCAAGCTTTATCTCCGCGATTTCCGTTATCGGTACATTCTCTCCGTTAGAGTTTGCAAAGGTCATGCCCTCAACATCAGAAACATTTTCAAAGAAGTCGTCCGGATAGTTTACCTTTATGTCATAGGTATTTTCTCCTATCATGACATCCTTTACCGGTGTCGAGCCTTCCATGTTCGTATAAATCTTGCTTGCGAGACTGCTGGGTGTAAAGCCCCTGTTTTCAGCCATAACAGGATCGATCTTTATATCAACCTTTGTTCCCGCTTCTGCAAGGGAAGACTTGGCGCTGAGCACTCCGTCGGTGCTGAGCATCAGGTCTTTTATCTGATTGGCAACGGTCTTAAGGGCATCTAAATCTTCGCTGACTATATCGTACTCCTTGGTATTGGAGCTTGACATGGAACCTGTACCTGAGGTCGAGCCTGACGCACATTCAATCTCACACATGGGAGAAAAGCCTTTAAGTGCGGCATTCCATTCATCAACTATGGTCTGTGTGGATTTTTCCTCTTCATCCGCCACATAAGCAGCAATCGTTCCGCTTGCTTCAGACTGTCTTATCGTTGTGGTATAGTCATCAATCTCACCACTGTTCTTTACATATTCCTCCAGTTCTACCATAACCTTATCCATTTCCTCTAAGGACAGATTATTTCTGAAGGAAACCGAAACGTCTACTACACCTTCATCGGTGCTGCTCATAAGCTGCGTTTTCAGCTTGCCTGCGAGGAAGCCTGTAAGTATAAGCATAAAAATCGAAACCACTACAACCGTCTTCTTATACTTAAGGAATTGTTTAAGCTGTACCTCATAAACCTTCGTAAGCTTATCAAGTAGCTTATTAACCGGTATATCCTTCTTCTCTTCCGGTTTATAGAGATTGAAGAAAACAGGAACAAGTGTTATCGCCGATATAAGCGAGCTCAGAAGAGTGAAGATGATGGTAAATCCAAGCTGCTTAAACATCTGTCCTGAAAGTCCTTCCATTACAGCCAGCGGCAGATAAACGACCACAGTGGTTATGGTAGAAGCTATAACCGAGTTCATAACGATGACCGTTCCTTCATAGGCGGCATTCATAAAGCCCATACCTTCGTCACGTTTTCTAAAGCACATCTCTATTACGACAACCGCATTATCCGTCATCATACCTATTCCCAGAACCAGTGCGTTCATGGTAACCACGTTCAGGGACAGGTCCATGGATTTCATAAGAATAACCGTTGCCAGAAGGGATATCGGCATCGAGCTTCCTACGATAAGCGCACCCTTTATATCTCCAAAGAAGATAAAGAGTACAAGCATCGCAAGTCCTACTGACTCAACAATCGTTACCGCTACCGACTTAAGCGAATCGAGGATCGTATCGGCAGCATCATTAACTATGTCAATATTTAAGTTCGGATATTCTACCCTGAGCTTTTCTACAATACTGTTTATCTGGTTCGAAAGTACAACAGAGGTAGAGGACTGTTTTCTCTTAAGACCTATACTTACATTATTCCTTCCGTCATATCTGGAAAGTGAGGTTTTTTCCGAAACCGCATAGCTGACATCTGCAAGATCCGCAACATGTATCAGCTGCCCCGAGCTTGTCTCTATCGGTACCTGTTCAAGCAACTCCAGCGTCTCATATTTAACCTGCGTCGAAAGGTTCAGCTTCTGGGTGCCGTATTTTGCAGAACCCGTAGGCATTGTGAAATTCACTGCTGATATGGCACTTGCAATAGAAGAAATATTGAGTCCGTACTGCTCTAAATATTCAGGAACAACCTTTACTCTTATATACTTCTCATCTCCACCTGTTGTTGAAACATCAGCAAGTGCGGATGCCGTCCTGAGTTCCGGCTCGATATAGTTGTCAACCAGTGACAGTACATCCGTAGAGGACGAATCAGCCGTTATTGAAACGGTTATGTCATCCGAAGAGTCCATGTCGATTTCCATTATCGACGGCTCGCCTGCATCATCAGGGAAATCTCCCTTAATCTTGTCCACCGCGGTTTTTACATCATCATAGGCTTCGTCCATGTCAGTTCCGTACTCGAACTGCATAAGTACATATCCATAATTCTCATTAGAGGTCGCCCTTGCCGTTTTCAATCCGCTTATCGACTGTATCTCATCATTTATCGGTTTTATCAGAAGTTCATCAATTTCCTCCGGTGATGCCCCCGCATAAGAAATCTGAACTACCATATAAGGTATTGACATATCCGGCATCAGTCTCAGCGCAATATTATTTATCGAAAATACTGCAAAAAGCACAAGACCCATTAACGCGACTGCGACTGAAACGGGTTTGTTTAATGCTCCCTTGACTAATTCTTTCATTAACCCTTCGCCTCCGCATCTTCAGTTGCTGTTTCATTTTCCGAAATCGTATCCGTACTTACCGTAGCTTCGCCCGCAGAAAGCTTTGCAGCAGCTTCCCCTGTCTTTTCTACAGTATCCTTATTATCCTTTGAGGATACCTTTTTAGCGGAACTTGTGTTAGTCGCCGAAAGCTTTACGCCTTCATTCAGCTGACTCGAAAAAGTGGTAACGATTTCGTCTTCGTAACTGAGACCCGAAGTTACTTCAACACCTCTATCTCCTGTGATTCCCACAGTGATATTTCTGATTTCTGCGATTCCGTTACTATTGAGATAAACGAAAGCCTGCTCGCCGTCATAGTAAACAGCACTTACGGGAATAGTAAGCGCATTCTTTGACTCTCTTGTGATCGTGCTTATCCTGACATCGGAGCCGTTTACAAGGTCAGACGAACCAAGGGTACTTGCCTCTATCTTAAAAAGCTTTTTGCTGGCATCAACGGTATTTCCCACCGAAGTAATAACAGCATCATAATCAACGCCGTTCTTTGTGACTACAGCAGAATTTCCAACCGTTATATTTTCAGCCGTTGTCTCTGCAACATAAAATACTATCTTGTTCTTTGCATCACTTTGAATGACATAAGCAGAGCTTCCGCTTGATGCCATATTGTGAAGGTTAACATTTATCTCCGTAATAGTTCCGCTGACCGGAGCCGTAACCTTGGTATATTCAAGGGCAAGCTTCGCATTGCTGAGACTCGCATTCGCCTGGTCAAGAGAAGCCTTCGAGGTGTCTACATTTGCCTGTGCGGAAGCAAGGCTGGACTGTACGCCGGCAATGGTCGAACCCTTTGTATAATTCTGATAATCCTGCTGCTGCTTCTCCGCAAGAGCCTCTGCTTCCTGCGCGGTATAATAATTCTGCTCGGCAGTTGCAGCATTATAGCCATAGGTATCGCTCTGCAGATTATAATTATCCTTTGAATCCCCGGCATCGTCAGCCTTATCCTTATAGGACTGGTAGGCGGCTTCAAGCGAATCAATACTGTTGTAGCCGGAGCCCTGAAGAACCTTGCTCCTCTGGTCACTCGAAGCAGCATAATAATCATCTATGATTGATTTAAGCTTACTTGCCTTCTTCTTGTACTTGCTCTTATCATGTGACGAGTCACTTGACTTATCACTGTAATAATCCGAGGTCTCCGATGCCGAAGCAAGCGTGTTTGCCGCAATCTGCACGTTTGCCTTTGCCGAATCCACCGCATTTGCAAGCTGCTGTTCGGTAGTAGACATGGTTCCGATGGTTTCGAGTGCCGAATACTGGGATGCCTGCTGGGCAGCCGTTGACGAATCCACGCTTGCCTTTGCGCTCGCTACGGATGCCTGAGCCTGCGACAAGGCTATCTGCGCACTCTCGTCATCTATCGTAAAGAGCAGGTCTCCCTCATTAACGTGGTCTCCGACCTCAAAATTCTTAGATGTTACTTCTCCCGAGGTCTTGGGTACAACGGTAACCTCGCTATCAGCTTCAACCTTGGCGGCAAAATTTGAGCTGATGCTTAAATCTGCCGTTCCCGGGTTCGCCGTCTCCACGTCAACTATGAGTTCTTCCGCTACTGTCGACTCTTCTTCCGCCGTTGAACCGCAGCCGGTCATTGCAGCCGTACTCATAGATAACGAAATTGTAATTGCCAGAATTTTAGAAAGCTTAGCTTTTTTCAATTCCCTCTCCTCCTTAATTTTTTTATCATTATTATATGATATCAGCTTTTCGCTAAAAAAACGCTGATTTTGTACAAAATCCGGTACAGCAACATTACCTCCATGTTACTGTTCAACCATGATAAAATAAATTCATAAACACAAAATAAACTATACATCATTTCTAAAAAAAGTTTAGTTTTATTTTAGATACAAAAGCTATACTGTTTTATTATGGAGGTTATCATGTTTAATATTCTTGTAGTCGAAGACGACAAAAACACTCGCAGACTTATGGAAGCCGTAGTCAAGAACTCAGGCTATAACGTATACACAGCCGAAAACGGTCTGGCTGCCTTTGATCTCATCGACACGCAGCAGATTGACCTTATAATACTCGACGTTATGATGCCTCAGATGGATGGCTACACCTTCTTAAAGGAGTTCCGTCTGGCAGATGATACAACACCTATCCTTATGATAAGTGCAAAAACACTCCCTGAAGATATAAAAAAGGGCTTTAAGTTAGGTACAGATGATTATATGGTAAAACCTTTTGACGAAGAAGAGATGCTGCTGAGGATTAAAGCCCTGCTCCGGCGTTCCAAGATTACCACCGAGCATTTGCTTGAAGTGGGCGACGTCATCCTCGACTACGACAGCTACAGCGTCAAAAGAGGCAGCGAAGAAGCTGTTCAGCTTCCGCAAAAAGAATTTCTTTTATTATATAAGCTTTTATCCTATCCCGGCAAAATATTCACCCGTCTGCAGTTAATGGACGAGTTCTGGGGAATGGATTCCGAATCCGGTGACAGCACTGTAACAGTACACATAAACAGGCTCAGAAAGAGATTCGAAGATTATGACGAATTCAAGATAGAAACCGTAAGAGGCTTAGGCTACCGCGCAGTCAGGACCTGTTCATAAAAACAAACCGGGGATAAAAAAATGAGTCACATATGCAAAAAAAATCAAAAAAACAACTCAAACAGTTCAAACAAGAAGCTTCAGCGCAGACTGACCATGTCCATAGGTCTTATCGTCTTTCTCTCGTCTATTGTATCACAAACTATTTCAGCAGGCACGACTTTTTATTTCATGAAAAGCTACTATGCCAGCGCAGAACAGCACTCAATAGACGGAGGATTCATAATTACCTCATCTGTGCTCTTTTTTTTGTGCATTCTTTTCCTTGTATGTATAAGTGCAGGACTTATCTGTTCCTTTTTCATTATAAAGCTGCCTTTGAGACCACTCTCCGCTTTTGTGGAGGTCATCAATTCCCTTGCGGACGGAGACTTCTCGGCAAGGCTTGATCTCAAAGGGAAATTCGCACTCTACAAGCCCTTTTCCAATCTCGCCGCCTCCCTGAACCGTCTCGCGGAGGAGCTTGAGAGCAACGAGATGTTCAAATCAGACTTTATCAATAACTTTTCTCACGAATTCAAGACTCCAATCGTCTCCATCAAGGGCTTTGCCAAGCTCCTGAAATCCAGTAATCTTTCGGGGGAGGATCGCGACAGCTATCTCGATATAATTATAGAAGAATCAAACCGTCTTTCAACCCTTTCGGAAAACGTGCTTAACCTGAGCAAGCTCGAAAAGCAGACCATCCAAACCAGCAGCTCTCATTTTAATTTCGCCGAGCTTGTCAGGCGAGACATCCTCATGCTCGAATCCAAGTGGTCGCAGAAGGACATCAGCTTCGACATTGACCTTGAAGAGATTAGCTATTACGGTGATGCCAATCTTTTAAGTCAGGTCTGCATAAATCTTATAGATAATGCCATTAAATTTTCGCCCAAAAAAGGGGATATACATATAAGCCTGAAACGCTCTGACAGGGAAGAATATACTTTAATACTGACAGTCGAGGATAACGGTATAGGCATGGATGAGGCGACGGTTCAGCGAATATTTGATAAATTTTATCAGGCAGACCATTCCCATTCCACAGAAGGAAATGGTTTAGGTCTGACCGTCGTAAAACGCATTGTTGAAATGAATGGCGGAGATATTCGGGTAAATTCTGCCCTGAACGAAGGGACACGATTTACGGTGCTGTTATGATTTCCGCTTTTGAAAGAGGCAAAGCAGACCTGTCGCAAAGCAGAAGTTCGAGCAGGAGCAGCCATGTCATCTGAAAGCCGTAGAAGATTCCGCCAATCAGAACACAGGTTATAAATATGCCGTAAAGCCTGCTCTCATTCCAGAATTCGCCCGCAAGCTTAAAGATCAGTGCATACATCGCAAGAAAACCGACTATTCCCACATCATAAAGAGTTGCTATCGGATCAGTCTCCGGAATCCATATCTTATCCGTATACTGCCTGAGCCATTTTGAAAAAGGTATTCCCGAACAGTTCTTACCATAGCCGAAAACCTTTCTGACAGTCGGTATATGGTCAAATATATAGGGCAGCGAGGTATAATATCTGTAATGATATGCCGTACTCTTATCAGTATCTGCCTCGTCTGCTGCCGCATTGCTTATCCTCATTCCCGCATAGGAATAAAGGTCCCTGATTCTCGTCCTCAGCGGAGCGGAGATCAGAAATACCATAATCAATATTGCCAGTATTGCAAATACTATTTTCCTTAAATCCCATCCCCTTGAAGCTTTATCCTTCAAAAATAGAATTATATTAAAAAGGAAAAACATACCGACACAGATCATGCAGGTTGTTGAATTTATCAGAAGCGCGGCAATTACTGCCATGAGCCGCACTGCAATATTCTTTGAGAGGCAGAGTCCTATCAGGACTACAGGCACCAGCATTCCAGGATTTGTTGTAAGACCTCCTATTATAAGCCTTTCATCTCTGACCTTTGTTGGTATGTCAAACAACCTTTCCGTCAGGTCATAGTTAAGGAAAGTATATGCGGCATACTCCACATAACATGCTATATACTGTATAATACAGGACCAGATAACGCCCTTCAGATACAGCTTCACGTAGTTTTTATCCTCGCGCATTACGAAAAAGAGCAGGAGTACCGCTGTCATCAATATATAATTATTCACGCTTCTAGATGTCCATGCGGGATATTCATTCAAAAAAAGCGTAATAAGCTCGGTTATCGTCGTGGTCAGTATAACCAGCCCGATAAGTATTTCCTTGACACCGGAAAATGAAATTCTCCATCTTCCCCTCTTTTCAACCACACCAACAAAAAGCAGTGCCAGAAGAAACCATGAAAATGCAGTTATTCCATGAAATGCCACCGCCTGGAAAGTCGAAAAAATACCGCTTATAAAAATCAGAATCTCATAGTGATCGTATTTATCTGCAAATATATCCTTCACAATCCACTCCTCACTTAAAATCTCCCACTTACAAAAGCAGCGGAAACCCCATATCTGTAAGGATTTCCGCTGTTTTTCAGAACTGAGACACGCGGGATTTGAACCCGCGACACCCTGATTAAAAGTCAGGTGCTCTACCAACTGAGCTAGTATCTCATGATATTAAATTGATTACTCGTTGCGAAAATAGCCAGCAGGGCTAGCTGGATTCGAACCAGCGAGTGCAGCAGTCAAAGTGCTGTGCCTTACCGCTTGGCGATAGCCCCAAACGGAACAAA
>CAJOPI010000036.1 GCA_905236275.1 uncultured Lachnospiraceae bacterium
AGCAGATGACAACATCATCTCAGCTGCATCTTGTACAACAAACTGCCTCGCACCTATGGCTAAGGCTCTTAACGAGCTCTGCCCGATTGAGTCAGGTATCATGTGCACAATCCACGCTTACACAGGTGATCAGATGATCCTTGATGGTCCTCAGAGAAAGGGTGACAAGAGAAGAAGCCGCGCAGGTGCTGAGAACATCGTTCCTAACAGCACAGGTGCTGCAAAGGCTATCGGACTTGTTGTTCCTGAGCTTAACGGCAAGCTCATCGGTGCTGCACAGAGAGTACCGGTTCCGACAGGTTCAACAACAATCCTTACAGCTGTTGTAAATGGCGAGGTTACTGTTGACCAGATCAACGAGAAGATGAAGGCTTCAACAAACGAGTCATTCGGCTACAACGAAGACCTTATCGTATCAAAGGATATCGTTGGTATGACTTATGGTTCACTCTTCGATTCTACACAGACAATGGTTCTTCCTATCGAGGGTGGCAAGACTGAGGTTCAGGTTGTTTCATGGTATGACAACGAGAACTCCTTCACATCAAATATGTGCAGAACAATCAAGTATTTCGCTAAGTTCCTTAACGCATAATTAAGGTTTAGAAAATATCTGACTATTAAAAGGTCCGGTCCCAAAAAGGGCCGGACCTTTTTTCAAAAATAAATCCCATGGAGGTAAAATCAAATGGCATTGAATAAGAAAACTGTAGAAGATTTTAATGCTGCCGGAAGACGCGTACTTGTAAGATGTGATTTCAACGTACCGCTTAAGGAAGGCAAGATTACCGATGAGACTCGTGTAAAGGCTGCACTTCCTACGATCCAGAAGCTTATAGATGAGGGCGCAAAGGTCATCCTCTGCTCACACTTAGGTAAGGTTAAGAATGGTCCTAACGAGGGCGAATCACTCGCACCTGTTGCAAAGTGTCTTTCGGATAAGCTTGGAAAAGAAGTTAATTTCGTTTCTGACTATAATGTTACAGGCGATGCAGCAACAAAGGCTGTTGCTGATATGAAGGACGGAGATGTTGTTCTTCTTCAGAATACCCGTTTCAGAGGAAAGGAAGAGACAAAGCCCACTGAAGCAGGAGAGGCTTTCGCAAAAGAACTTGCCGACCTTTGCGATGATTATGTATGTGACGCTTTCGGTTCTGCTCACAGAGCACACGCATCTGTATCCGTAGTTACAAAATTCGTTCGTGAAAAGGGCGGAAACTGCGCAGTTGGATATCTTATGGAAAAGGAGATCAAGTTCCTCGGCAATGCTGTTGAGAATCCTGTTCGTCCTTTCGTTGCTATCCTCGGTGGTGCTAAGGTTGCTGACAAGCTTGCGGTTATTGATAACCTTCTTACAAAGTGCGATACCCTTATCATCGGTGGCGGTATGGCTTACACCTTTATCAAGGCTCAGGGTGGTTCCGTAGGTAATTCACTTGTTGACGACAGCAAGCTTGACTACTGTAAGGAAATGATGGCTAAGGCTGAAAAGCTTGGCAAGAAGCTCCTTCTTCCTGTTGATACCGTTGCAGCAGACGGTTTCCCGAATCCTATTGACGATCCTAATCTTCAGACTACTATCGTTAAGACGGCTGAGATTCCTGCTGACAAGGAAGGTCTTGATATCGGACCTGAGACACGTGCTATTTATGCTGAGGCTGCAAAGACAGCTAAGACTGTTGTATGGAACGGACCTATGGGTGTTTCCGAGAACCCTGTACTTGCAGCAGGTACGGTTGCGGTTGCAGAGGCACTTGCAGCAACAGACGCTACAACCATCATCGGCGGCGGCGACAGTGCAGCAGCTGTTAATAACTTAGGCTTCGGTGACAAGATGTCCCACATCTCAACCGGCGGCGGCGCTTCCCTCGAATTCCTCGAAGGAAAAGAACTCCCGGGTGTTGTTGCAGCTGATGATAAGTGAGACTTAGTGAAGCAAGTGCAAGGCACGCAGCTGAGCTTAGTCGAGTCGCGGATAAGTAAGGAGGAATAACAAATGGCAAGAAGAAGAATAATCGCCGGCAACTGGAAGATGAACATGACTCCCAGTGAGGCAGTAAAACTTGTAGATGAGTTAAAGGATCTCGTAAAGAATGACAATGTAGACGTAGTATACTGTGTGCCTGCAATTGACATAGTACCGGTTGCAGAGGCAGTTAAGGGCACAAATGTAAAAATCGGAGCTGAAAACTTCTACATCGAGGACAAAGGTGCTTTTACAGGTGAGATTTCCGCACCCATGCTTAAGGATGCAGGTGTTGAGTACATCATCATCGGACATTCAGAGAGAAGAGATATCTTCGGTGAGAACGATATCCTCATCAATGCAAAGGTTAAGAAGGCATTCGCAGCAGGCCTGAAGCCTATTCTCTGCTGCGGTGAGTCACTTGCACTCCGCAAGGCTGACACCTACAAAGAGTGGATCGAGAGACAGATTACATGGGATCTTTCCGGTGTAACTGCTGATCAGGTTAAAGAGCTTGTTATAGCTTACGAACCAATCTGGGCAATCGGAACAGGCGAGACTGCAACAGCAGATCAGGCTGAAGAAGTATGTAAGCTTATTCGTGAGCTTATCGCAAAGCTTTACGATGATGCTACAGCAGAAGCAGTACGTATCCAGTATGGCGGCTCAATGAACGCAGGCAATGCAGCAGAGCTTCTTGGCAAGCCCAACATTGATGGCGGTCTTATCGGCGGCGCATCACTTAAGCCTGACTTCGGCAAAATCGTAAACGCATAAAAAATTCGAAAACTGTCGCAGTGTTCCTGCGGCAGTTTTTTGGTAAAAGTATGAAAAAGAAAAGTATTAACGGGGAGGGATGAAATGCTGCATATATATTTTACGCAGTTGCTTGTTGAGAAAAGCAGGGATACGTATTTTCAATATAGTAAAAGCAGGTTAAATAAAAACTATTTGGAAGACAGAACAGTCGCTGCAATTCTTGCCGCCTTACCGGAACGGATCGGGATAATCATATCATAGAGTATCTTTTTTACAGAATGGTATCTGTTCTGACGGCTCATCAACATCTTGACAAAAAACGCCATAAAACCTACAATTAAAGTAATTATGCGTTATGATAACAGATATGAGAGGATATGAAAATAACTATGAGCAAGGAACTCGCTAAAAATTACGACCCGAAGGCGATGGAAAATCGCATTTACAGTAAGTGGATAAGCAATAAATACTTTCATGCGGAGATTGATAAAAAGAAAAAGCCATTCACGATAGTGATGCCCCCGCCGAACATCACCGGCAAGCTTCACATGGGACACGCTCTTGACAATACAATGCAGGACATTCTCACAAGATTTAAGAGAATGCAGGGCTATAATGCTTTGTGGCAGCCCGGAACCGACCATGCGTCAATTGCAACAGAAGTAAAGATCATTGAAAAGCTCAAGGAAGAGGGAATATCCAAAGAAGATCTCGGAAGGGAAAAGTTCCTTGAAAGAGCATGGGACTGGAGAAAAGAGTATGGTGGAATCATTACCTCCCAGCTTAAAAAACTCGGTATTTCCTGTGATTGGGACAGAGAACGTTTTACAATGGATGACGGCTGCAACAGGGCAGTCAAAGAAGTATTTGTAAAGCTTCACAGAAAAGGACTTATTTACAAGGGCAACAAGATGGTAAACTGGTGCCCGGTATGTCAGACAACGATATCAGATGCAGAGGTAGAGTATCAGAATCAGGATTCGCACCTCTGGCATATTAAATATAAGGTAACAGGAACAGACAGATATATCGAATTCGCAACGACAAGACCTGAGACGATGCTTGGAGATACTGCGGTTGCGGTACACCCCGGAGATGAAAGGTATGCAGACCTTGTGGGAAAGACCTGCGAGCTTCCTTTCGTAAACAGGCAGATACCGATTGTCGAAGATGAATATGTTGATGTTGAATTTGGTACAGGTGTAGTTAAGATAACACCTGCTCATGACCCTAACGATTTTGAAGTTGGAAAACGCCATGACCTGCCTGTCATCAATATAATGAATGATGATGCGACCATTAACGAAAACGGCGGTAAATTCGCCGGAATGGATAGAATGGCTGCAAGAGAGCAGATAGTAAAAGAGCTTGACGAGATGGGACTGCTCGTTCGCATAGAGGACTACAGCCATGATGTAGGAACCCACGACAGATGCCATACTACGGTAGAGCCGTTAGTAAAGCAGCAGTGGTTCGTGAAGATGGATGAGCTTATAAAGCCTGCTTCAGATGCGGTAAGAAAAGGCGATATCAGGCTTATTCCCGAACGCATGGACAAGACATATTTCAACTGGACAGACAACATCCGCGACTGGTGTATTTCACGACAGCTCTGGTGGGGGCACAGGATACCGGCTTATTATTGTGAAGACTGCGGCGAAATGGTGGTTGATTACGAGAAGCCTGAGAAATGCCCTAAATGCGGCGGAAGCCATTTTCATCAGGATGAGGATACCCTTGATACATGGTTTTCTTCTGCACTCTGGCCTTTTTCAACACTTGGATGGCCTGAAAAGACACCTGAGCTTGGCTATTTTTATCCTACGGATGTGCTTGTTACAGGATACGATATCATCTTCTTCTGGGTTATCAGGATGATATTCTCAGGTTATGAGCAGATGGGCGATAAGCCTTTTAAGACTGTACTTTTCCATGGACTTGTTCGTGATGAGCAGGGACGTAAGATGAGTAAGTCGCTGGGTAACGGAATCGACCCTCTTGACGTCATCGAAAAGTACGGTGCAGATGCCCTGAGATTTACGCTTATCACAGGAAATGCTCCCGGAAATGACATGAGATTTTCCTATGACAGGGTTGAGGCATCGAGGAATTTTGCAAATAAAATCTGGAATGCATCAAGATTTATCATGATGAATCTTGACGGCAAGACAGTAACGAAGCCTGATGCAGAAGCTTTGGAGGATGCCGATAAATGGATACTGTCAAAGTGCAATGACATGGTTCGTGATGTGACAGAGAACCTTGAAAAGTTTGAGCTTGGAATTGCGGCAGCAAAGATATACGACTTTGTCTGGGAGTCACTTTGTGACTGGTATATAGAGATGGTAAAACCGAGACTTTACAACTCGGATGATGCCGCATCACAGAATGCCGCACTTTGGACTTTGGAAAATGTTCTTTCCGATTCGCTTAAAGTGCTTCATCCTTATATGCCTTTTGTTACTGAGGAAATATACTGCACAATGAAAGAAGAGACCGGCATTGAAGGGGCTGAGTCTGTAATGATTTCGGATTGGCCGGTATATTCTGAGGAAAGAAGATTCGAGAAGGAAGCTTCCGAAATCGAGGTAATCAAGGAAGCGGTCAAGGGAATAAGGAATGTCAGAAGTCAGATGAATGTGGCACCGTCCAGAAAGGCTGAAGTTATTGTTGTTTCCGAAAATGAGAACGTAAGAGAAGCCTTTGAAAACGGAAAACTTTTCTTCGGAGCACTTGCTTATGCAAGTGAAGTTAAAGTACAGGCTGATAAAACAGGTGTCAGCGAAAATGACGTTTCTGTTGTTACGGCTCAGGCAAATATTTATATACCGTTTGCCGAGCTTGTAGACCTTGAAGAAGAGATAAAGCGTCTTGAGAAAGAAGAGAAGCGCCTTACGGGTGAATTAAAGCGTTCTAATGCAATGCTTTCAAATGAGAAGTTCTTAAGCAAGGCACCCGAAGCAAAGATAAATGAGGAGAAGGAAAAACTTCAGCATTATGAAAAGATGATGCAGGAAGTCAGCGCAAGACTCGAACAGCTTAAAAAATAAATTAGTTACAGTCGGAGGGAGTATATATGGCAGATACCGATACAAAAAAAGCCGGAAGACCTATGTATCATGTTAACTTTAAAGACAACGAGATGAAGGCTTTCCTGACTTTGGTAAAGCCGAGAGAAGGAGAGGAATATGATGCGGACGAGGTGCTCGACTACATCGACTCTCTTGGAATACGCGAAGGTGTAAAGAGCGCAAAGGTTTCTGCCATGCTCCAGAAGCATATCTTCGGAAGGCCTGAGATTATTGCCGAGGGTGTGCCGGCAGTTGACGGAAAAGATGGTTATTTTGAGTTTTTTTTCACGCTTGACGAGAAAAAGAAAAAGCCGGAAATACGTGATGACGGCTCCGTTGATTATACAAGCGTAAATGTCATTCACTGTGTAAATGAGGGCGACGTGCTTGCCGTTTACCATCCGGCGGAAAACGGTACACCCGGTATAACAGTCAAGGGGAAGCCTGTAAATGCGCGTAAGGCAAAGGAACTCAGACCGCTTTACTGCATAGGCTGTGAGTATGATCCCGATTCGATGACCTACACCGCTACTATAGACGGCAGGGTAGAGGTAGGAAAAGCAAAAATCTCCGTAATGGATCTTCAGGAATATACGAAGGACATTGACAATGTTTTCGGAGACATTAACTTTAAGGGTGACGTTATAATACATGGAAGCGTTAAACCAGGCGTACAGATAAAGGCCACAAAGAGTGTGACTATTGATAAGACACTGGAGGGAGCATCCATAACGGCAGGAGGCGATGTTATCATAAAGGGTGGTGTAATGGGTGGAAATACCACAAGGATACACTGCGAAGGTGATTTCATGGCTGATTTTGTGGAGTATGCTGATGTATGGTGCGGTGGTTCGGTATCGGCTAATATCATCTGGGGATGCAGGGTTTTTGCGAACGGCTATATCCATGCCACAGGAAAGACCGGTGCGATAATTGCCGGGAACGTTTACGGTATGTGCGGGGTTGATGTCGTTTTTGCGGGAAATGATGCTTCGGTTAAAACGGTTATTTCTTCCGGTGTAAAGGATTCTATCAGGAAAACGGTCATCCTTTGTGAGAAAAAAATAGACAAGCTCGACAGGGAGATAAATGATCTTGATGAGGAGATTGATGAGCTGGAACGACTGATACGTCTCGGAACAGCGGATGAATTTACCCAGAAGGAACTGATGAGATACAGAAGGGACAAGATTCAGAAGATAAGCGACAGGAAGCAGACTGCTGCAAAGAAGGAAGAGGTTTCCGACCTTATAGACGGTGCGGAAGATGCCGAGATTACAGTTAATGATACTGCATATCCCGGCTGCTATTTCCTCATAGGAGAGGAGCAGGTTGTTCTGGAAGAAGAAAAACGCCAGATGAAGTTCATTCTTGATGAGGGTGGAAATATGATACCCAAGCCCATTGTTCACTGGTGATTTTGAAGGGGAAAAACAAAAATGATAGATTTTGATGCAGAGCTTAAAAAGTTTCATCCGTCATTGGAGATAGAGGATGCGGAAGATGCAATTTATAATCATGACGTATCCGATATGATGGATTTACTTTTATCAATATTAAATGACAAAAGCAGACCGGATTATAACAATACAGACGGTATAGTTTAATAACTGGCGTTATTAAGGAACTGTAGATAAATAACTTATGCACACTTGCTTGTATAAACTTCCACTTGCTGCGTTATAGTCAATCAGCGTAGCTCGCTACGCTTCATTCCTCTTCCTTGCAATTGAAAGTTTATCCTGCGCAATTGTACATGTTATTTATCTAC
>CAJOPI010000037.1 GCA_905236275.1 uncultured Lachnospiraceae bacterium
TTCTCTTGCTTCCTCTGCTGCTTCAACCTCTGCTTCAGCCCTTTCTCGTGATTCCTCTGCGGCTTTGATTTCCTTCGATACCGCCTCAAAATGTGCACCTGCACCGGCTTCAAGAACTAATGCCGTATCATTATCATCATCAAAATCATCAGACAGCAGAACGGATGCTCCGTTGTCCTCAATTAAACTTTCAAGAGTTACTTCTGCACTTTCACCTGCCTCAGCAGTCTCAGCATAATTCTCAGCCGCGAAAACCGTTGTCTGATCTGCCGATGCAATAACACAGGCGGCAGCAGCACAAAGTCCGGCTGCTCCAAGTACGTTTTTAAGTTTCTTATCGTTTGCTAACATAAAACCTCACTATAAATAAACCTGAATGCTGATAAATGACTGTCACAGCATCCCTTACTGCACTCCGCCCTCTCGCAGAGCTGCATCTTTCAATTAATGTTTCATTGACTGACAAATTTCCGTTCAGACGAAACTTTTAACATTATAGCAAACAAGTCTTATTTTGTTAAGGAAATATTACATAGTTTTTCAAATTTTGTTGTACATGTTAGAAATTGTCGCGATTTATTTCAACTTTTTCTGTTGATTTAACCAAAGTATTAAAAATTATGTTAATTAATTGTTTTGTTTACTTTTCACAATATTTTCTCTTCTTTTCCTTTTCAATTAAACATTCGGCATGGTATTATAAGCTTATATCAAAGGTAACAGAGGTTAATTTTATTATGAACGGAATATTTTCGGCTGTAAAAAAAGACGGAAGCGTCTATTACAGAGCTTCCATCACCTATAAGAATAAGCATATCAGTCTTGGTTCAAAAGACAGCGAGCCGCAGGCAAGGCGATTATACAACGAAGCCGGCAGGATTCTCCATTCAGGACTTTCTCTTGATGACTACATCATCACCTCGGCTTTAAGCTTTCAAACATGGGTGGTACTTATAAATTACAGGGATAACGGTGTTTATTTCAAAAATCCGATTTATTTAAAAAAGAATTTCTTCCTATATTATATTTCCGAAAGCCTCGTCCTGAAATTTGACAAGGACGACCTTTTTTACTATTCCGAACACGCGATACAGGTTCGCGGAGGGCATTTTTTCTGCGAAGACTATGGAAGTCAGGTAAATCTGAAAAGCCGTTACGGTATCCGTCCCTTTGCCGTCGAAGGGCGCGACTACCGCTTTCTGAACGGCGATAACAGTGACTTCAGATACGAAAACATAGAGATAATCAATCCCTATTACGGAGTTGAAAAGGACGAAAAGAAATTTCCGGTTTCCTACAGAGCCAAAATAAACGTAAAAGGAAGATATTCCCTCGGAAGCTTCGCGGATGCAGAAACCGCCGCAATAGCCGTAAACAAGGCGATAGACCTTCTTTCACGCACCGGTCTGCGTAAAAAAGGGACACGCTCAAATTTCATTGAAAATTTAAGCGCATCCCGCTATGCCGATATATATTCGTCAATCGAACTTCCGAAAAATTTTATGGAGCTTATAGCTGCTCATCTTCCGGAATAATCTATAAAAGAAATGTCAAGATTTACCGCTCCGTTTATCCCTTCAACGGTTCCGGTCTTTGAATACTGCCAGATAGCATATTTATAAGGGAATACACTATATTCGTCAGTATCAAAGAGCCACCAGTCATAATCCTCTATCATGCTCATGTCAAAACGACTTGCAAACTGTTTCTTGCTTGCGGCTATCATCGGTGTGTATCCATACATGCTTACAAGAGTACAGAAAGCCTGAGCGATCGATGATCTCTGCGTCATCGTAAGGTTTTCTGTCCTGTAGCTGTCACCTATTACTTCCTCACTGTCAAAAACTATAGGGTACTCTATCTTATAATTTCCGATAGAGCCTATACAGTAATTAGCTTCCTCTATTGCCTCTTCCGGAGTAATTGCCTGTGAATAAAAATATATTCCTACTCTGATACCGTTTTCCGAGCAGCCTCTCAGATTATCATAAAGCTTATCATCCACGACAACCTGTCCTCTGCTGTAACCCCTGGAGCCCATACGTATCATTGCAAAGTCAACTCCGCTCTTTGCAACAGCCTCCCAGTCAATATCACCCTGATATTTCGATACATCGATTCCACAGAAGGAGGTCTTCTTATCATTAGGCGCATATTCCTTGAACTCTCCGTTCATCCTGAAATTCTCATCAAGAAGCGAGCTTTTCTTAATCTCACTGATAATCGGAACGAAATCCGCAACACCTTCCGTAAGTTCGTTCTGATCAAAGAAATTGCCTGATACGGTATTTCTCGATATACTCTGTGCAGACTCTTCGCCCACACCTTCAGCTTCATTCTCCGAAACACTCTCCTCCGGCTCATCTTCCACAAAATTGCCGGATACAAGGTCATCAGGGTATTCGGTATTTTCAGCCGGCGCGACGGTAGCCGTATCCTCTTCCTCTTTGTCGTACATATGCCAGAAATTTAGCTGATCACTGGTTCTGGTCTCACTGTCTTTGAGGCTTTCCCAGCCAACGGACTCCCCTTTTCCTGCGTTAACCTGAGCCTCCGTTGCCATCGTCTGTACCTCTGCCGCTGCCTTGCGGTGCGGGTGACTGTTTGCAAGAACCGTTGCCCCCACAACGACAACAATGGCAAGCAGAGCCGCAATCGTTGCAAGCGCGGTTTTAACTCCTGCTGTGATTCCCCTTTTCTTGTCTGATTTCCGGTCGTGAAGCATTGACATGGTTATTTCCCCTCCATACCATAAAAACGCATCGTCGAATTATCATCCTCTATAAAAATTGCCTTTATATCCTCCTCAGTTATTGAGTCCAAAAGCTTTACCGCTTTTTCATAGCCTAATATGAAACAGCAGGTACTTAAGGCATCTCCGTCAACTGATTTAGCGGATATGATCGTTGTTCCCGACAGACCTCCCTCTGCCGGATAGCCGGTTTTGGAATCTAAAATATGATAGTAAAGTCTGCCCCCCTCTTCGAAATAGCGCTCGTAGGAACCGGAGCTTACCACCGAACAGTCCTCAGCTTCTACAGCGGTCACCATATCGCTTTCTCCTGCAAAGGGCTTCCTTATGCCTATCTTAAAAGGTCTCTTTTCTATAGATTCCCCAATAGTCAGAACATTTCCTCCTAAATTTATTATAGCACTCTTCACCCCTTTAGATACAATGTATTCTTTCATTTTATCCGCAATATAGCCTTTGCCTATTGCACCGGGATCGATCATTGCCTCACTGTCGAGAAGCTGTACCGTAGATTCATCTTTATTTATCCTGACATTTTTATAATTTACATGTTTCAAGGCTTCCTTTATAAGCGCCTCCTCCGGCACCTTCGGATTTTCTCCCGTAAAATCCCAGAGTCTAGAAACAGGATAAATTGTTATATCAAAGGCTCCGTCGGTCAGTTCACTGTATTTAAGTGCCGTTTCTATAAGCTCAATGGTATCTTTATCAACCTTTACCTTTTCTCCCTTTGCTTCATTTATTCTATATATATCAGAACCCTCGATTGTAGCCGAGAAGAGATTTTCGTAGTTTTTTCCTATCCTGAATGCTTCTTCTATTATTTTTTCATCCGTTTTGTCATAAATCGTCACCGCACAGACCGTATCAAGCATAAATTCCGTTTTGGAGACAGGCTCGCTCCTTCCGCAGCCTGTAATAAAAAAAAGACCGGCAGCCATGACAGTAACCGACCTGAGCAAACGACTTAATTTCTTTTTCATAAATAATCATCCTCTGTATATTTTTTCGAATCCGGAGCTGCGCACTTTATCACAGCTCCGGATTACGGATTAACTTTTTAATACATACTTCAAACTACTGCCCTGATGCCGCAGCCTTCGGAGCGGGAGCCTTCGGCTGTGGAATGGGCTGTCCGTCAAGACGGTGTATAACCTTCTTCGGACACTTCATTGCACACATACCGCAGTTCTTACATTTATCATAGTCTATCTGGGCTATATTATCAACCACATGTATTGCATCAAACTTACAGGTCTTCTCACAGATTCCGCAGCCTATACAGCCCGCCGCGCAGACCTCCATTACCTGTTTTCCCTTTTCCTTTGACGAGCAGGCAACCGCGTATTTATTGCTCTTTGGCTTGAGCTCTATCAAATGTCTGGGGCAGTTTGCAATACACTGACCACAGGATACACATTTTTCAGGATCAACCTGTGCAACTCCGTCGATAACGTGAATAGCATCAAACTGGCATACCCTTACACAGGTTCCGCCGCCAAGACATCCAAAGATACAGGCCTTTGGTCCTCCGCCCTGTACCTGCGATAAGAATTTGCAGTCCATCTGTCCTGTATAATTCATCTGGTTCTTTGCCTTGTCACAGGTTCCGGAGCATTTTACAAAAGCAGCCTTCGGTTCCTCATTTGTAACCGTCTGTCCCATAATCTCGGCAATTTTTGCCGCGCAGTCCGCACCGCCTACAGGACAGGAATCAACCTTCGCAACTCCCTCAACTATGGCATGGGCATTGGCCGCACAGCCGGCATAGCCGCAGCCGCCGCAGTTTGCTCCGGGAAGTACCCCTAAAATAGCCGTTTCTCTCTCATCAACCTCAACAGCGAATTTCTTACCGGCAATTCCCAGAAAGATACCTATTACTAATCCAACGACCGCAACACATACAGCCGCCATAATTATTTCTGTCATAGATTTCTCACCTTTCTTTCATCACTTGAGTCCTGCAAAACCGCAGAACGCAATAGCCATAAGACTTGCCGTAAACATGGTAAAAGGCATTCCCTTTACAGGCTTTGCAATGTCGTTATATTCCATCTTTTCACGAAGTCCTGCCATTATAACAAGCGAAAGTGCAAATCCGCAGGCTGTCGCAAATCCGTTAACAACGCTCTGAACGAAGTTAAAGCCATTCTGAACATTCAAGAGAACGACACCGAGAACCGCACAGTTTGTCGTGATAAGCGGAAGGTAAACACCCAATGCCTTATAAAGTCCGGGTGATGATTTTTTCAAAAACATCTCAACAAGCTGAACCAGAGCTGCAATTACAAGAATGAATACTATCGTATTAAGATAATCAAGATTGAAAGGTAAAAGCACAAAATGATAGATAACTGCCGCTACTGCCGAAGCAATGGTTATAACGAATATAACCGCTCCTCCCATTCCCGCTGCCGTTGCTACTTTATTTGAAACACCAAGGAAAGGGCAGATACCCAGAAACTGGCTCAGTACTACGTTATTTATCAGTATCGAGAATACAATAATATAAATCAAGGATGATGAACTGTTCATTACTTATTCTCTCCTTCCTTCTTAAATTCTGCCTCATATTTCTGGAATTTTCCTGCACAGCTTCCAACGAAAGCACATCCCGAGCACTGTGCACCGGGTTCATCAGTATGCTCGACAGGAAGTCTTGTACCTCTTTTAGCTTCGATATGGTTTATGATATTTGCGCGAACAACTATCATTGTCGCAAGTACCATAAATGCACCCGGAGCCATTACAAAAATAGAAGGCATATAATCCGGAAGACTGCCTATAGGATGACCGAAAACTGCACCCGAACCGATCAGCTCACGGATAAATCCGATGATCGTGATTGAAATAGTGAAGCCCAGTCCCATTCCGATACCGTCAAATAGTGACGCAACCGGACCATTCTTTGAAGCATAAGCTTCGGCACGTCCAAATATTATACAGTTAACAACGATAAGCGGGATATAGATTCCAAGCTGTTCGTAAAGCGCAGGAGTGTATGCCTCCATGAGCATGTCAACCATAGTAACGAAAGATGCTATAACCACGATAAAGGCAGGTATTCTGACTTCATCCGGGATTATTTTTCTCAAAAGCGAGATAAAAAGGTTTGCCATTGCAAGAACGGCTGTTGTGGAAAGTCCCATTCCGATTCCGTTCATTGCTGATGTAGTTACGGCAAGTGTAGGACACATTCCGAGTATGATAACCAGCGTAGGGTTCTCTTTAACTATGCCGTTAAACAGTCTCTCTATCGGTGTATTTGGCTTCATGATTGTGTACCTCCCGCTAAATTATTTGTATAATACTTTAATGCGGCATTGATACCATTTGTCATGCAACGTGATGTAAAGGTTGCACTTGTGATAGCCGTAACATTTTCTCCGAGGACATAATCATTATCAACGCTCTGTCCAAGGAACTGTCCTATAAAGTCAGGCTCTGTCTGGGCCTTCATTCCAAGTCCCGGAGTCTCTGAAATAGAAGTTATTGAAATATTCTCAATCGTTCCGTCATTCTTTATACCAACAGAAAATCCAATATCTCCGCCGTATCCACCGTGTGATACCACGTTAACGACATAACCGACATTTGTGCCTGAAGCATCTTCTGCAGATAAAACCGATGCAACCTGTGCATTATGATCCGCATCGTCATAAGGCTCAATTGCCTTATCCGTGAAATTAGCTGCCTCAGATATTACCGCACTGTAGGCTTCATTTAATGCCTGCTGTTTCTGTGCTGCTATAGGTCCTGCAGTCACCTGATGAACAGCACCGAGCGCCAGACCTGAAACAAGCGCAAAGGCTGTTATTACCAAAGTATTCTTTAATTCCTTACTCATTAAGCCCTGCCTCCTTTCACCGGCTTCACATAACCAAAGCACTTAGGCGGTGTAGCACGCTCGATAAGCGGCACAAGCAGGTTTGATACGATTATTGCGTAAGAAACTCCTTCTGCTCCCGAAGAAAATACACGGAATACTCCCGTCAAAATTCCGAGGATGATACCGTAAACTATCCGTCCCTTCGTTGTGATGGGACTCGTTACATAATCAGTTGCCATGAAAAATGCGCCCAGCATAAGTCCGCCGCCGGCAAGCTCTGCCGTAAGATATCCGGCATCAGCCCCATGACCTCCGAAGAGGCACCAGAAAAGAGCAAATGTAATGATATAAGTGCCCGGAATTGTTAGGTCTATGATTCCAAAAGCAAGCAGTATGCAGGCACCGATAACGATGGCGATCACACTTGTCTCGCCTATTGTTCCCATTTCATTTCCCCATACCATTGCAGATGCATCAAAGGAACTTCCATTCTTTAAGTTCGCAAGATATGTTGCTCCTGAAACGCTGTCATAAGCAAAATCAGCCATCTTTCCCGCAAATGAGATAAGAAGGAAACATCTTGCTCCGAGGGCAGGATTCATAAAGTTCTGACCCAGACCTCCGAAAAGGTTCTTAACAA
>CAJOPI010000038.1 GCA_905236275.1 uncultured Lachnospiraceae bacterium
AAATCAAAGATGAGAATTATGCAGAAGGCATTGCCGGTTACGAGAAGATACTTTGCTACGGAGTAGCTTTTTTTAAAAAACAGGCAAATGTAAAACTTTTGAAAGTATAAGAGAAACTTTTATAGAAAACCTCTTAAGCCAAATCAGATCAGGTTTTAGAGGTTTTCAATAAAAGTTTCTCTTATACTTTCAAAAGTTTTACATTTGCCTGTTTCTTAAAAAAAGCTACTCCGTAGCAAAGTATCTTCTCGTAACCGGCAATGCCTTCTGCATAATTCTCATCTTTGATTTGTTTTATTGCTGCGTCACAGTATTTTTCCAGATCAGACAGCTTATCAGACTTCTTCGCTTCTATGATAATTGCTCTTCTGTTTTTTCTATCCTTCAGAATTATGTCAGGTCTTCCAAGTCCTTTTTCTTTATTGGACTCAATACTATACCCTCTACCTACGAAAACACCGGCAAGAAATGCGTGATAATAATCCTCATGATAATCATTGTAGCTGATTGTATTCCACAAGAGTTCAGACACAATCTCCGTTGCGCGCTTTTCATCACAATTCCACAAAGCATTCATAAGATTGCCTATGGTTTCTGTATTCACAGATTCATTAAAATACTTAACTACTGCATCTTCGAATATTGATGATATCTCTTTATTTGGAATTTTAAGAGAAACAGTATCTTCATCCTCGTCCGGATCTGCTTTAGTGATATATCCCGTCATCAACAGAACACTCCACAGGTTATCCTCTGATGAATGAAGTGTATCATAGGTAAGTTCATCTGAAATAGTCTGAGTTATTGTACCTCCATTCAAAAGAGCTTCAAACTTATCTGCAACATCAAAATCCGTCCTTTTCACAAAAGTCAGAAGTATTCCGTTGTGACTGGTATTCTTCCAGTAATTCTTTGGTTTTGCATCCTTTCTGTTTTTCAATACAGAAAGGTAGTTCATTACATCCCATGGACAGTATACATAGCTGTTGCCAATAACATATCCATCATACCATTGCTTAATAGTATCAGCTTTATCTGTCCTTTCCGCTGCCTCCAGAATCGTATTTACTTCATAATCAGAAAAGCCGAAATAATTCGAAAACTCTTCATCAAGAACTGAATATGAGACAAAATTATTTGTGCCGGTAAAAATACTTTCTTTTGCGATACGAAGACATCCTGTTATTACAGCGAACTGAAGAAATTCATTATCTTTAACCGAAGTACTCATAATGCATCTGATAATATCAAGCATTTTTGAATAATACTGATTATTTTCATTATCTTTTTCGCTCGCCTTTGAAAGAGGTACATCATACTCATCAATCAGAAGAATAACCTTTTTTCCATATGCAGCATGCATCATACGCATTATGGTTTTTAATGAATTCTTTATGTCATCCTCTCCGGCAATTTTTGCCTTCAGATTCAAAAAAATTGCTTCATCATCTCTGTCTACAGGTGCATCAGTAAAGATTGCTGCCAGATTTTTACATATATCAGCCAGCTTTGTCTTGAGCATTTTATATGCACCATCAAAGTCTTCTGCTTCAACATCCTTAAATGATACAAAGAGAACCGGATATTGATTCATCCATCCCCTGCAAAAATCCTCATGTTCCGTAATTGACAGACCCTTAAAAATCTTTTCACTATTCTTTCGTATGCTGAAGAAATTCTCCATCATACTCATCATAAGTGTTTTACCAAACCTGCGTGGTCTGGTAAAAAGCGTAACCTCATTATCGGTATCATGTACAAGCTCATATATCAGCTCAGTCTTATCAACATAATAATTTCCTGACTTTCTGAGTTCTTCAAAATCAGATTTTCCAACCCCCACCTTGAAATCCATATATAAGCCTCCTCTTAGAAACTTTCTTGAACCTTACAATATTATAAAAAAAAAACAACGAGATATCAATTTATATTTGACATCTCGTTGTTTTTGGCGAATAAGAACCTATTCCTTATTTCCAAGGATTTTCCGTAGGATAACGAACTCCTGCCGGCTGGTTGTAGCCAATCTCATTAACGTCTACGCCGATATATTTAAATACCTCAAAAAGAGCTTTTCCAAATTTTCCGAATGCAACTGCGCCATGATGAGGGAAATTCTTCTCGATAAGAACGTGTCTGTAGAATCTTCCCATTTCCCTGATTGCAAACACACCAATGGAGCCGAAGGACTTAGTGGCTACAGGAAGAACTTCACCTTCTGCAATATATGCTCTGAGCCCTCCTTCTGCTGTGCCCTGAATCCTGTAGAAAGTAATGTCTCCGGGAATAATGTCACCCTCAATCGTTCCGTTGGTAACTTCTCTCGGAAGTGTGCTTGCCATAATCTTCTGATATTTCATTTCATGGAACGAAAGCTTGGACGTACAGGTATTTCCGCAGTGGAAGCCCATAAATGTATCAGTATGGCTGTAATCAAATTTGTTCCTGATACTCTCCTCGTACATATCCTTCGGTACAGAGTTGTTGATATCAAGAAGTGTTACGGCATCATCAGAGACAAGCTCACCTATAAACTCAGAAAGGGTTCCGTAAATATCTACCTCACAGGATACAGGTATACCCTGTGCTGCAAGGCGGCTGTTTACATAGCAGGGAACGAAACCGAACTGTGTCTGGAATGCCGGCCAGCACTTTGTGGTGAGAGTCACATATTTTCTGTAACCCTTATGCTTCTCTATCCAATCCTTAAGCGTAAGCTCATACTGTGCAAGCTTTGGAAGGACTTCCGGAATCTTGTTTCCGGCTCCGAGGTCTTTCTGCATTTCCTCGACGATCTCAGGAATGCGGCTGTCACCTTCATGATTCTTAAATGACTCAAAGAGATCAAGCTCTGAATTTTCTTCTATCTCTATTCCTAAATTGTAAAGCTGTTTTATTGGTGCATTGCAGGCAAGAAAATTCATAGGACGCGGTCCGAATGAGATTATCTTTAGATTCTGCAGTGCATAAGCAGCCTTTGCAATCGGAATAAAGTCGTGGATCATATCTGCACAATCTTCTGCATCACCAACGGGATACTCGGGGATATAAGCGTGGGTATTCCTAAGTGCAAGATTATAGCTTGCGTTGAGCATTCCGCAATAAGCATCTCCTCTGCTGTCAAGAAGTCCGCCCTGAGCCTCTTCCGCAGCAGCACAGAACATTTTCGGTCCGTCGAAGTGCTTTGCAAGCAGGGTTTCCGATATTTCAGGTCCAAAGTTTCCAAGATACACGCAAAGCGCGTTACATCCGGCCTTTTTAATATCATCAAGAGCATTTACCATGTCGATTTCACTCTCGATAATTGTTATCGGACACTCGTAAATATCATTTTTGTCATATTTTTCAGAATATGCTTTTACAAGTGCTTCTCTTCTGTTTTTCGAAAGCGGCGCAGGGAAGCAGTCGCGACTTACGGCTACAATCCCGATCTTCATTTCCGGGGTGTTTTTCATCCTGTTCATATCATTCTCCTATTCCTATTACATTTAAGATAGGATTATTATAGCCGTATATTTTTTTAAAACATATTCAAAATTTTAAGTAAAATGTTTAAATTATTATGATGTCAGGGTCAAAAGTCATCATCCATGGCAAGCTTGCTTGCCGGTGGGTGAATGACTTTATGACCCTGACATCATAATATAATGTTCAAAAAACAGTGCTGTATCGTTAATACCTCCTCCGTCGGAGGACTTACAGGTCAGGTTATCTCACCTAAGGATTTGTATTGCAGTGAATGAAAAAGGGGAGATTTCTCTCCCCTTTTTTTGAGTAAGGACCTGTTCATAAGTTTCTTTTTTTGTGCTATCATAGTGAAAAAAAGATTTAAGGAGTCTAAAAAATGTCTGTCGACGCATATATTAACCCAGATTTCACAATACCGCAGAAGCTTTTTTTCTTTCTTGCCGCATTCCTGATGATAATCGTCTGTATCGTTATAATTACAGGTTTTTCGTCAGTTATGGCATTCTTCACGCGAAATAAGGATGACGTTGTTCCCTTTAATAATGCCAATATAAGGAGAATACAGCTTTTCTTTGAAATGATAATCTCAGGAGCCTCAGTGCTGTCATTTTCCTGTTCCTATATAATTTTCAATCATATTTATAGTCTGCTTTCACAGGGGATAGCCGGCTATAGTCCTTCGGGAATCGAATCTGACTTTGTAGCGCTTTGGGAAAACGGGAAGGATTTCATACTGCTTCTTCTGATATGTCTTTCCTGTATCCTCAACACTCTGCTTGACAGACTTATCATACCGCTTAAAGCAATAGATAAAGACGAAAAAGCATCTATCAGACTTCTTGCAATGTTTTATGTAATCATAATTCTGGTTTTCCTGAACCGCATCGGTGACCGGAGTGAATACAGCCCCGTAATGATGTACTATCTTGGTCTCATGGTCGGAAGATTCATATATTTTGATGCTTCTTTTATGGACTTTCTTCTTGCCATAAAAAATGCCCTGAAAAACGTTCTCCTGCTAATCTTGGCACTCGCTGTTCTGGGGATACTCTGTTTTCTTGGGTTTAATCTCGGCTTCCTGCTCGAAAGAAACTACTATATCGTAGGAGTATTCTACACAAACCTCTTCCTTCTCGCAGCAGTATTCATAATCCACCTTGGTATGACATTAAAACGAATTATAACAAAGCCTTCCCCTTAAGAGGAAGGCTTTTATAGTAAACGCAATAAATAATTGCGTTTACTATAATGCTCCGCAAGGATGCGTCCGGATTTTACAAGGTAATATGCCGCTTTCA
>CAJOPI010000039.1 GCA_905236275.1 uncultured Lachnospiraceae bacterium
AATCCTGTCAGCTGCTCCATTTGTTGTCCTTCCTGAGTATATTATAGCAATTGCGGTTTGCTTTCTCAACATTCTCCTAGCCAAAGGCATTGTACATATTACTACTAATTTACGGATTATACATCGTAAATAAAAACCTGTCAATACGTTAACTTCCTGAATTAGTTCCACTAAAACTACTTATCGACATCCTGGCGAGCATCATTTGCTCGCTTTTCTTTTTCGGCCACGTCGTCCTGTCGGTTTCGGTTTTTCTACTTCCACCTTTATATCTGATTCGAAAAACGCGATAGCCTCTTCAAGTGTTTTATTACTCTTCATGAAAGCCTCAACAAGCGCTTCATTATCGATAGCTTCCATCTTGTTTCTCAATTTCTTCAATTCCTCACAGGCTGCATTATAAGTTTTTCCGGTCCTGACAACCTTTTCTTCTGCTTTCTGTATCTTTGTCTGTAAGCTTTCTCTTGTCATTCTTGCCATGATCTCTACCTCCCATCTGCGATCTTCAGTTGCTCACTGATTCGCTCTGCCCTGTGCTTCACATATGCCGTGTCCATTTCAAACGCTTTAAGTATCGTTTTCTGCGTCTTTGTCACTGCATGATCCAGCCGGTATATCTGATCATGGCCTCTTATCATTTCTATCTTTTCAAGCTCTCTGATCGCCGCAGGAACCGTCATGTAGTTCGGTTTCTCATCAATCCTGTCCAGCTCATCTTTAAGCTTTGTATATATGCGATTCCTGACTATAAGGGCCACGAATTCAACAAATATCTTTGCTTCTGTTGATTCAGTATAATACGTCCTTTCGCTCTTATTTCCCAGATATGATTTATCACCTCTGAACAACTTTTCCGAAGCATCCCTGCTGTAATACAGATCCAATGCCTCAGCTGCCGTCATCTTATCTGACGTGACGATGCAGAAGTATCCGCATAACTGCAGTTCACGTTTTATCACATCATCCTTTTCCTTCACTACGGTAAGGATCCCGTCGGTATCATAAAACGTATCGAAGTAATACTTCTCGGCATCACTCAATTGATAATCGGTACCATACTGTGCACGCAACCCTTTGTCGAGCCGATCGAGCATTTCTTCAAGTTCTTCTTTTTCCCCATGCTCTTTCCCGGTGCTATGATAAATGTGAAAATATCTATCCTTCTCATCATCCAGATACAGTTTGTCTTTCACGGTAATACCATAGACATGATGTTTCCGGATACTATACTTTCTCTCTTCTTCAAACTTCCCCTTGTTCTCAAGGACCAGACGATTTACCAGCTTCGCCATCCCTTTTATCATGATAACAAAACTGTATCCGTACTCATCCATCTTCCGGATATTTCCCTTGCTGAAATATCCCCGGTCAAGGATAAAGCCTATGTTCTTATAGCCATATCCCTTTGCCTTTCCGAGCATGAATTCCAGCTGTGATATATCTGCTATGCTCCCGAGATAACTCTCGTAAAACAATGGTTTTGCATTCTTAGTGTCATAGGCTATGGAGTAATTAAATATCGGCAGCCCCACATCCACTTTCGCCTCACCGAACTCAACCATCTCAATGTTTCCTGCTTCGCTGTTCTTATTAGTCGAATCATATGATATATATATCTTCTCCCTATGGTCGCAGGAAGCGTTCCAATCATTAAGAAAACCTATGCTTTTTTCACCTGACATCCCGCAAAGGAATTCAGATACTTTCGTATCACTGTATATGTGCATTCCTTGCGTGAACAATGGATGTCCATAAGCATATGTCGGATAGTACTGTCCTGCATTGTTTTCGCAGGTGATCGTGTATGCTATAAGATCCAGGAATAACCCAAGATCTTTTGGCGAAAAATATCCTTCCAACAATTCCGGTATCTTATACTCGTCCAGGATCTTCTGGATGATGAGATACGCTCCGATCCGAAGACAACTGCTTCTGTTTGAGTTGAACTTTTCTTCCGGCAGTTCAACCTCAGGAAAATACGTCAGAAAGTTCTGGTTTGGTACCATCATCTTTCCATCCGCTTTCGAAAGCTTTCCGATGGTCACTCTTTTTGGGATGGTGTATTTCCTTTCCGGAAAATACTCTCTGCCCACTTCATAATTTACGTATACCGCATTTCCCTTTTTCTTGGTCGTGATCTTGCCCGGTATATCCGGTACTTCGATGAGAAAATCCAGGTACATCTGCTCCTCCTCATGATACACTATATTTAGTGGTACTTCCTACTAAATATAGTATCATATTATCTCATCAAAATCAAGCAGTCCGGGACGAAAAGTCCAGGTTTTATGCGGATTCCAAGGTGCTTTTCTACTTAGGTTCCACTCCCGTTTTTGTTTAGTGGAACTTTCTACAGGAAGTTAACGAATAAACCTGTCAACCTCGACAGACCCATGGCACTCCCATATCTTGAAATACGTATCTGCTGGATTAGGCTTTGGTGCTTTGTTAGGAACTGAATATCCCTGATATCTTTTTTCAACTCTCTTATCAAATTCTTTGATTCACCCCGTCACACACGGTTCAGGTTCAAATCATTAGTCCCTTTCAAATTTGCATAAATTCTTATTTCATGTTATCCATATAATATTCAAATATCTCTTTTACGGTTTTATATATGTCATACTTTGGTTTCCATCCAAGGTTACTCTTTATAAGATCTGAATTGCAACAAATATATCTATTTTCAATTGGTCTTATTAGTTTAGGATTAACCTTTACCTTTATAGGCTGTGAAGATAAAGAAATAAGATAGTCCAAAATATTCCTTAATGGTACTGCTTCACCATTTCCTACATTATATATAA
>CAJOPI010000040.1 GCA_905236275.1 uncultured Lachnospiraceae bacterium
ATGCTTGCGTGCGGTCAGTTATTTCCGCAGATTTACAAGGTCAATGATGACATAAGAGCCATTGCCGCAAAATTTATAATTGTTTCCGCAATATGGATGCCGTTCTGTGCTTATAGTCATTGCTCGTATTTCACACTCCGTTCGGGGGGAAAGACACTTGTTACCTTTGTATTTGACTCTTTATTTACATGGGTGATCATGACACCTGTTGCGTTCGTGCTCGCGCATTATTCCGGACTTGGAATTGTTGCCGTATATTTCTGCGTTCAGGGCACAGAACTGATAAAAAACGTGATAGGATATTTTATGGTAAAAAGCGACGTGTGGCTGGTACAGATTGTGTAAAAGAATAGTTATGGAAATAAAAAATTTAAGTTACAGTGTTAAAAGGGCTTCTAAGAATGAAGCGGCGAGGCGGATAGAGCTTTCGCTGCTTTTTCTGCTGGAAGGAAAAATGACGGTCAGGTACAGGGACGAGGACTTCAGGATGATAGAAGAGGATATAATTCTCATAAATCCCGGTACAGAATATGAAATCGTTGAGTGTGCCGATGCCTTATATGGTATCGCACTTTATCCCATGCAGCTTACAACGGATATCCTGAAAAGCAGCAGGGTTATGTTTTACTGCAATTCGGTTGTGGACATGAGCCATTCCTATCAGGATTTGCGGGAAATATTCTTCGAACTGACGGCAGAATATACTTCTGACTCGCATAAAAGCTCGGCTTACAATGCGAGTCTGCTCTTAAAGCTTTTTGACTGTCTGGTGGAAAATTATCAGCTTGAAGTGAATGAATTAAAAGATGAGGAAACCGAAGCTGATGCCCGTATGAGGGAAATGATGCAGTATATCTTGTCGAACCTTGACAGGGAGATAAGCTTAAATGAGCTTGCGGATCAGATGTTTGTTTCAGCTTCGACGCTCTCGAGAATATTTAAGAAGCATACAGGTGTATATTTCGCGGATTATGTAATGCAGCTTCGCGTGCAGTCCTCCTTGCAGCTCCTGAAGTCTACAAAACAGACAGTGACGCAGATAGCCCTCGCGTGTGGATTTGCAAATTCGGCTTCCTTTAACCGTTCTTTCAGAAAGGTTATGGGAGTTGCACCGACTGATTACCGGAGGGAAAGTCAGGAGGTTGCCGGGGAGATTGAAGAGAGCCGGACACCGAAAGAAGAAAACATACGTGAGGAGCTGAAGAAAAAGGGCTATGAAAAGATAAGAGGAGAGAAAAGTTATTCGGCTCTGATAGACTTAAAAGATAATAACGGAATAAAGTACGAGAAAACCTGGAATAAGGTAATGAATATTGGTGCGATGAGCGACCTGACAAAGGCAAATATGCAGTATCACGCCGTATTTCTAAACGAGCAGCTTCATTACAGGTATTTCCGCGTATGGAATGTATTCAGCAAAAAGATGATGCTTTTCGACGGGAAAACTATCGGCGTTTATAATTACGATCTGGTTGACCAGGTGCTTGATTTCTTCGTGCAGCATCATCTCCAGCCCTTTCTTGATTTCGGACGGAGACCGGAAGTGGCACTAAGCTCCGGAAACAAAACTGTTTATTATAACGAAGAATATATAGAATTTGAGTCGAGGGAAGCATGGGAGAGTCTTCTTGAAGATTTTCTCACTCATATCGTTGCAAGATACGGTATAGGAATTGTTTCAGGCTGGATATTTGAGCTCACGCGAGATGGCTGGCATGAACGTCGTCACCCCGGACAGGGAATTTACAATGGTATAAAGGATTTTTATGACGCATTTAAGTTCTTTTACGAAAATGTCAGGGCAAAGGTCCCCAGAGCGGAATTTGGCGGAATAGGCAGTATTTTGGCCTATGACAGAAGCTATCTCATGGATTTCTTCGAAAAATGCAGAAGGGATGGCGTGAGATTTGACTTTGCTTCCTACCTGCTTTTTCCGTATGAAGCGGAAGATACGATGTCGCCGGTTCCCGGAAGATATAGGGTTATTTCGGAAAAGAGCGATTATGAGGAAGAACAGGTAACGGCTGTCAATGAGTTCATGAAGGAAACCGGAATGGAACATGCAAAGCTTTATATCAGCGAGTGGAACAATTCCATTTCCAACAGAAATGCCTTAAATGACAGCTGCTTCAGGGCTTCATATATCGTGAGAAAGCTCGTCAATCTTTATGATAAAGTTGACATGATAAGCATTATGTCTGCCTCCGACTGGATAAGCAGCTATATGGACACAGTCGGAATTGCAAACGGCGGTATCGGAATACTTACGAAGGATACCATTCGAAAGCCGGCATATTACGCAATAGACTTCATGAACCAGTTAGGGGAATATATAATCGACAGGTCGGAGAATTATATAGTAAGCCGGAAGGAAAACGGTGATATCTATATAGTATGCTATAATTTTTCGTGGTTCAGGAAGAATTATCTCATGCAGGACGAGGACGTGGATTTGCTTGATAACAATCCCATGATTTTCGAAGACGCAAAGGAGCTGAACCTCAATATCAAGCTTAAAAATTTTGGAAGCCCGGGTGAGTACTGCGTTAAGAAGAGAACCCTGAACTATACGCATGGAAGTATAATCGAGGAATGGCGTAAATTCCAGTTCAATCCGAGACTTACCAGACAGGATATAAAGTATCTTGAAGCAATATGCCTTCCAAATTTGAGCCAGAATATCTACAGTGTTTCAAGGGAAGGCGAGACTATTGAGCTTGACTTCAGGCTTGAACCGCATGAAATAAGCATTGTACACATATTTCCAAGAAATTGAATTGGGAAGCAGCAGAAAAACGGTGTGGAACACTATAGGTGTTTCACACCGTTTTAGCTTACAGGGCAAATCATAAGGACCTATTCATAAAAGCATTGACACATGATAAACAAGCAACTAAAATAATAACAAAAGATAAATCAAGTTCCGTTTTGATAACAAAGTATAAATATTGTGTGGAAAAGATAAATCATAAATGGAGTTAAAAAGATGGCGAAAAAAACAGATCCATTTACAAGGACACCGGGGATAGCCGGAAAGGCATATATAGATAATGGAATTGCTGATGAAATAATAACAAATTTTTGCAGTGAGGATTCTGCGAAATATGTTTATAAAATCACAGGTCTTCGTGGTTCGGGGAAATCTGTTGAATACAGCAGGGTGATACGAACCTTAAACGAGAAAAAAGACTGGCTGGTATATCCCCTTTCATCAAGCGGAGATGTGGTAAAAACCCTTATCTCTAAGCTTGGTATGGAAAAATTTATTGATTCAAGAAAAAAAGAGTTTGCAGTGAGTTCAAACGGTTCAATAGACGGAACAATTTTTCTTGCTTCCGGTTCTCAGTCAGTTAATATTTCAAAATCATATACTGATAATGACTTGTTTTATTCCGATGAAGCAACGTTGACACAGATGATTAAAACAGCTAACAAAAAGAAATATAAAGTGCTTGTAGGTATCGATGACATTTCAAAAACTCCTGAAACGATAAAACTTCTTTCTATAATCGGCTCAATGTTTTTAGAGGGCTTACAGATATATCTTCTTGTTACAGGCTTATCTGAAAATATTGAGGATTTTTCAAATGAGAAGAATCTTTCGTTTTTTAAGAGAGCTGACTCAAAAGAAATTAAGACGTTGAATAAATTCGATATAACCTATATGTATGAGAAGCTCTTGGAGGTGGATGCAGCAGAGGCGCGGAAAATTGAAGCCCTTTCAAAAGGCTACGCTTATGCATATCAGGTCTTAGGTTCGCTTTATTTCGGAAAAAAAGAAAATGAGTCGTTGGAAGATATTATTCCTGATTTTGAAAGGATAATGTTTAAAGATTCTTATGATCTTATATGGAAATCACTTACTAACGGAGAAAAGGAATTAGTCAGATGCCTTTATAAGACAAGTGATGGGAAAGCAGAGGATATAAAAAAATTAATGACAAATCCGAATAGCTATCCCGTTTTTAGAAATCGCTTGATAAATAAACATCTTATTGATGGTGATACAAGAGGATATCTTAAAATACAACTGCCCTTATTTGATAAATTTATTGAAATATGGGGCGAATGAGTTACTATTCAGTTAGTAGCCAGCACTTTGCTGCTGGCTACGTAAGAACATGAAGTGGGAGTGAGGGGCACCCTTTTTGCGTAGCAA
>CAJOPI010000041.1 GCA_905236275.1 uncultured Lachnospiraceae bacterium
CACACTCATATTGGGGCGGGTCATAAAGTCATTCACCCACCGGCAAGCAAGCTTGCCGTGGATGATGACTTTTGACCCTGACATCATGTAGATTGTTTCTATTTTAGTATGAAAAGAATCAGGTACGTTATGACGATATTTTTCTCTTTGGTGTAAATAAATATAATGGAAATGTGGTAGGGAGAAAAAGCGATGACTAAAAAGTACAAATTTTAGTTCAAAATAGTTCTAACTTTTGCGGATACGGGATGGATATAATTTTGTCTGAACTATGGGATGGTGTATTTGGAGGATAGTTGGTATGTTTCGTTAGGGCGATTTTGGCATTGGAGTGACGCCGTTAGGATAAGGCTTTTCAAAATAACTTTTTGCCGCGCAGAAAAACGTTTTTAAGCGCGGTCAAAAAGTGATTTTGAAAGCCTGTTCTATCGGCTGATTTCATATGCCATACGCTTAACGAAAACTTCTGCAGGAGGGAAATCGGAACGCCAAAAGTCAAAAAAACACAATCCACAGTTCAAATAATTATTCATGACAAAAGAGATATCTAAATTAAAATAAACTCGTAATTGAATATCGGTAAATCTTATGACGTAAGAAATAAATACAAAGAGAAGGGAAGGTTAAAAGAAATGAAAACTTATGCAGTACACCCCGGTTTTACGAGCCCGACAGCGAGAATACCCAAGCTTAAAGAAGCTATCATGAGCTCAAAGCCGGCAATTGAAGCAGAAAGAGCAATGCTCGTAACAGAGTCCTATCAGCAGACAGAGTCAGAGGCAGTTGTGCTCCGTCATGCAAAGGCATTTGCGCACGTACTTGAAAATCTCCCGATAGTAATCCGCGATAACGAACTTATCGTAGGAACAGCTACCAAAGGATCAAGAAACTGCCAGATGTTCCCTGAGTTCGGTTTCCAGGGATTGACAGAAGAGTGGGATACAGTAGGAACAAGATCAGCTGATCCCTTCCAGCTTCCGTCAGATGTAAGGGCAAAGCTTGAGTCGATCGTTCCTTATTGGAAAGGAAAGACAACAAGCGAACTTGCTACACGCCTTATGAGCGACGATGCAAAAAAAGCTATTGATTACGGCGTGATTGCAGCAGGAAACTACCATCAGGGTGGTGTAGGCCATATAGCTGTAGATTATGGAAAGGTTCTTCAGAAAGGTATCAGAGGAATCTTTGATGAGATAATCACAGCAATGCAGAAGGCTGATAAAAAAGATCCTGAATGGCTGAATAAAGAACAGTACTATAAGGCTTGTCTGATTGGATGTAAGGCAGTTATAACCTTTGCAAACCGTTACTCGGCAAAGGCAAAGGAAATGGCAGCAGCCTGTGCAGACCCGACAAGAAAAGCAGAATTAAATAAGATTGCGGAGATATGTTCAAGAGTACCTGAGTATCCCGCTCAGAACTTCTATGAGGCATTGCAGTCCTTCTGGTTCATACAGCTTACGATCCAGATCGAAAGTTCAGGACATTCAATATCACCCGGACGTTTCGACCAGTACATGTTCCCCTTCTATGATATGGACAGCAATATATCACAGGAAGATGCACAGGAACTTCTCGACTGTCTCTTCATAAAGTTCTCGGATCTGAATAAGCTTCGTGATATAGGAACAGCAACAGCTTTCGCGGGATATCAGTTGTGGCAGAACATCAACTGCGGTGGTCAGACACCTGATGGAAAAGATGCTACCAACGCAATATCCTACATGGAAATAGAGGCAATGGCTCATACAATGATGTATATGCCTTCACTTTCAATCCGAGTATGGAACGGCACACCGGATGACTTTCTCATGAAAGCCTGTGAGCTTGCAAGAATGGGCGGGGGACAGCCTGCTTTCTATAATGATGAAGAAATCATTCCGGCAAAGGTTAACCGCGGCGAGACACTTGAAGAAGCAAGAAACTATGCAGTTATCGGATGCGTAGAGCCTGCTACTCAGGGTAAAGAGTTTGGATGGCATGATGCAGCACTCTTCAACCTTCCGCTCGTACTTGAAGTTGCAATGAATAACGGTCGTCTCCACGGAGAGCAGATGGGACCGAAGACAGGTGAGTTCAAAGACTTCAAGACCTTTGACGAATTCCTGAATGCATATAAAGAGCAGATGAAGTATTTCGTATCACTTCTTGTTCGTGTAGATAATGCTATTGACTATGCTCATATGGAGCTCGGCAGACTGGCATTCGTGTCAACACTTGAAGATGACTGTATCGCAAAAGGAAAGACCCTTGAAGAAGGCGGTGCTAAATACAACTTTACCGGACCGCAGGGTATCGGAGCTGCA
>CAJOPI010000042.1 GCA_905236275.1 uncultured Lachnospiraceae bacterium
CACAATAGAATGGGTGGGATAATTGGAAAAACTATACCATATGTACTGCTCTAAAGAATCTATAAACACAATATATAGATGCAACCATTGAGATGGAATAACCCCACAGTGGCTTAGAGGTTAGCTCCATAAATCCAGTATTTTCAAGGCCTGAGGCCGTGTGAAATCACACGACTTCAGGTCTTTTTTTCGGCAACGATTCTAAAATGATTCTATTTTTTTAGAAAAAACTTAAATCAGAATCATTCAAGAATAAAGACCAAATCTGTTTTTTATCTTTTATTTTCCACGAAATAAAAAAATTTTACATCAGTTTAGTAATGAGCATTTTTTCAACCCAAACCTGTATTACGTAAAGAAAAATTACGTGATAAGGAGGCAGGGAAAATGTTCGATTGCAAGACCTTTATTTCAGTTAAAGAGATAAGTGATGTGCTCCGTGTTTCGCAGTCCAAGTCATACAATATCGTGCGTACCTTAAATAAGGAACTGGAGGAGAAGGGATACATGGTTATCTCCGGACGTGTCAGTCGCAAGTATTTTGAGGAACGCTTTTACGGAGTTGAGTCAGCAACGGAAAAGGAGGTAAAAAATGCCGGCGAATAAGGATCCGAAAACAGGAAAATGGAATGTCCAGTTCTATTATGATGTGCAGGTTCTGTTATGTGCCTTTTCTGAAGCAGAAATGAGGGATGCAAAGACTGAATTTGTAAAGTATTTTATTTAGTGTGGAAGGTGTGAAGTGTTTACGACTCTTGACTAACTTATAGCGGTATATTATGATGTTGAAATCAAAGCAAATGAAACGGAAGAACTATTCCTATGTTTTCTAAAAGGCAGACTCTGTTGTCAAAAAGACTTATACAATGCGTGATAACCGCAACGGTACTGGGCATTATGGATGATGTCCTTTTTATGGTGGACTTTACGGTCTCAGGGCAGCTTCTTGGGAAAAATGCTCTGGCCGGGCTGACACTGGTAAATCCGCTTATCACTTTTTTGACCTTTGCAAACATCCTTATCCCGGCAGGAACGTCAGCGACCATAGCATTTTCGCGAGGGGAAGGGGACAAGGAAAGAGCAAACAGATTGTTTAGTCAGGGGATTATTATAAGCTTGCTTTCGGGCGTGGGTTTTTCAGTGATATTATTCCTGATCGGTTTCCTTTACTTCCGGGGGGGACATTTCTCGAGCGAATTATACATTTATGCAGGGCAGTACTGCGCAGGACTGTTTTGTATGCCTTTATTTATGTTTCTCAATACATATTTTTACTACATTAATATAGGAGAAGGCTATGAGCATATCTGTATAGCCTCATCCGGGGCAAAGCTTGCTGTCAATATTGTGCTGGATATCCTCCTGTGCAGGGTATGGGGAACGTTCGGGATTGGAATCGCCACGATGTTGGGATATCTTACTTCACTGTTGGTAAAGTTTATTCCTGTTTTCGGCAAAAAGCTAAGCCTGCGCTTTCGATTTTACTTTTCGACCAAAGAACTGACGAAAACATTCGGAACAGGCTTTATGTTGTCTGCTGATTATATCTGTCCCGTTTTGTTCTCTACCCTTATAGATTTTTCCATTCTGCACTTTTTCGGAGAGTGGAATCTGGTGGTTTTTTCCGTAGTGCTGAATCTGGAAAACCTGTTTCTATCGCTCTATTCTTGTATTGGCAATTCCGTACAGGCAAATCTGTGCCAGTATTTTGCTGAGAAAAACTTTCATAATATCCGCAGGATTATGACCGGTGTTCTTAGGTATATTCTGCTTATTTCTTTTGTGCTGATTGCCCTGATTCTGTTTTTTTCAGGATTTATCCCCTCTCTTTTCGGGGTAATCGATAAATCCCTTGCCGCAAAATGCATAACGGCTGTTTTTTGTTATACTCCCTTTGTTGTCTTTCTTGGGATTGAAGTCGCTTTGTCCAGATACTATGTCTGTATACAGCACAAGGTATATGGCTTCCTTCTTATGTTTCTGTCTTCAGCTGCCTTTCCATTCTTTTTGCACCTGATACTGGGGATAGCTTTTGGGGTTGCCGGGATTTGGATAGGACTTGGCCTTGGATATCTGGCAGCATTTCTCTTCAATTTCCCCGTGGCACGAAAAATCGGAAAAAGACAGACTGCATACCCGGCTCCCCTGCTTTTGTTCGATACGAAGGAAGAGCGACGGCAGCTGTCCTACAATATGTTATCCAGTGATACGAAAGGGATCATGGAATGCGTATATGAAATGGACAGGAAACTAAAAGGCATAAAGGGACTGTCCGCGAGCAGGCGGGGAAAGCTTGTCCTGATGACAGAAGAAAACTGTATGGATATAGCGGAACAAAATCAAAAAAAAGAGACAGATATCGAGGTCAGTGTGATCGTTCCGGAAAATGCTGCAGATCCCTTTGTCCTGATCATAAGAAACAGTGAAGGTCAGTCAAATTTAATCGATGAGACCGATATGCTTAGCTCATTTCGCGAATATATGATCTCTGCGGTGCTGTCCACGTCCCAAAAGAGCTATTTTATGACCAATAAATCTGAGACTGCAATATCCTTCAGATATTAGCAAGCAGTTCTTTTGAAATGCGGTTCCACCAATCGTCATCTCTTAAATCCTTAGGAACTAAAATAGGATAAAAGCAGTATAAACCGACCTGCTGCGCTTTTACAAACGGGATGTTTAGCCCTTTTTTAAGTTCTTCAAATGAAAGCGGCCTCCTCCAGAGTTCTACGCTGCTCAGCGGATAATAAGAACTTTCGTTTGCACCTGTAAGAAAAAGAGGCCCGCAAAGATAAGGGAACCTATCCTGATCGGGAAGATAAAGCGGCAAAAACTTTTCTTCACCCGGTACAAAAGGCACGTCTTTAAAAGCCCTTCGTACACCGTTTATCATTTGCTTTAAGTATTCGCCCTGAAAACATCCCCCTACAAGGCAGCTTTTTCTGGCAATTCCCAGAGAAAAAAACGACAAAAAATTCCCCGGGAGGAGCCTGCGCTCCTTAAGTGCTTCCGAAAGTGTGAAGCGATCCAAGTTAAAAGTGTGCATTTCGCCGTCGAAATCCCTGCCTGTAAGGACGAGACTTCCAGGGGACTTTTGACCGGATTCGTTCGAGAGCCTGAAGGCTCTGTTTTTTTTGTCGATGCCCCAGAAGAGGAAAGTACCTCCCTTTAAGCCACTCCAGCATCCAGAAACTCCCTCCAGAAAATGTGCAAGAGCGTTTAAACGCTCCGGAACCCAAAGAAGGCGGTTTAGCATAGAGCCTTCTTTTGCAAGATCGCGGCAAAGCACTCGCCAGGCCACCTCTTCCAGTTCCAAAAATATATGTCGGCAGCTTTTGTCTGTCCGATATCCGGAAGATAGAATAGAGTTTGCCAGTATGATCTGCTCTCCGTATCTTTTAGAGTTCTTCTTTGCTACCTCGGCATATACGTTTTCCAGAATACTCTGCAAGGTATCGGCAGTCTCTGCGCAGATTCGCCTTGATATGCGGTACCTTCGTATTGTATCTGCGGTGCGAGAGAGCATTTCGCTTGTAAATACAGGAGCATGGGAGATGCTTACTCTTTTCATTTTGTGGGGAAACACCGGAATATTGCATTCCCGGCCGATAGCTGTATCACAGACTATCATACCTCTTGGATAAAACGCGTTCGTCATAGGAATCGTACTGCAGCTGAAGGTGGGAACAACATCTGTATCGGTGCACAGACTTATCAAATATTCATATAGGAGATTCCCCTGAACGCTCATAGGATGAAAGTTAATGACATGATGATTTGCGGTATAAAGCAGACCTGTCATTTTAAGAACACGGATGCATTCTGCGGTATCTTTACTGCCAACGAGATTTTCTGCATAATCCTGTATGGCCGATTCTATATCCGAATCGAGTCCGGAATTGTTTTTTTTGATATAGTTTTCTTTTATAAGCTGAAGATATTCTGCAAGGGTGATATGGCTATATGTATTGTTTATCTTAGCAAGTAGCGGAGCGGCCTTATATACCTTTCTCATACACTCTTTAGTATATTCCATACACATATCCTCCGTGTGTAGGGATTTTTCTCTCCCTCGGTATCTGCGGTGTTTTTTGTGTCATAGGAAATTGCGATTTCCTATGACATAAAAACGCTCCGCGGGGATGCGCACTCGCGCGATTGGAATTGTGTCGCG
>CAJOPI010000043.1 GCA_905236275.1 uncultured Lachnospiraceae bacterium
GCCCACAAGCCTCTCAGCCTTTGCCACGATTTCACCACGTCTTACCGCAACCTCGGCACCTATGGCTCTAAAGCCCTTCAGATGCTGGTCAATAGGTCTGCTTCCGATATTGCATCCACCCGGAAGCGGAACCTCAGCTTCCTTATATTTTCCAAGAAGTGCTCCTATAAGATAATAGGAAGCCCTTATCTTCTTTACAAGTTCATACTCTATGCTGACATTTCTGACGTGCGAGCCGTTTATCTTAACCGTATGACGGTCAATTCTTTCAACAATAACTCCTATACAGCTCATCGCATCAAGAAGAACATTGGTGTCACGCACATCCGGCATATTTTCTATAGTTACAGTCTCATCGGACATTATTGCCGCTGCCAGTATTGCAAGCGCTGCGTTCTTTGCGCCTCCGATCGTTACTTCCCCCACAAGCGGCGCTCCGCCGCGAACCAGATAGTGATCTAAATCTTTATTTTCTTCGGGATTCATTTTATCCGTTAACCTCATAGTTTGTTTCAGAACTTCAATAAAAAAACGTCCTGTTTACAGGCAATTCCTTAAAGTCATAAATTTAAACCATATAACCCCTTCGTCATGGTTTTGAAAATAGCATCAAATCATTCTAACACTTTTTTCTTAACACTGCAATAATTGTTCTTTTTTGATTATTTTTCTGCGCTTTTTACAGCAGTTTTCATATTTAAAATAATTTTATATGGTGACATTGTACTATAATTATCATTTATATTTATTTTTATTGTTTACATTTACCATAATGTTACATTTCATTCACAGTGTGTTCATATTTAGTTGTTATATTATATATGTCTTAAGAAAGGGACACGAGTTACAGCAAAGCAGATGATTTTTTCATAATAAGCCTCGAAGCCGAAAGGTTTCGGGGCACTCCTCTTTTAAATAGATATAAAAGATAAAAATTTACAATAAAAAACGAACCGGAGTCAACAGTGCTGATGCATCATAGTTTACCGGTTCGTTTTTTCGTTTTCTACTTATTCAGCTTCGCCATACATACGCTCTTTCAACAGTGTACGTTCGGCAGCCAGCTTCTGTCTTTCTATCTGCTCTTCCATCTCCGATTCAAGTCCTGCTGCATAATCCCTCAGTTCATCATTCAGGGACATCATTTTCGCATCCAGATCCGAAACCATTTCCGCACATTCAAAAAGCTCTCTCTTGATATGTTCAGGAGCCTCTCCCTCGAATTTATAGTTGATCTTGTGCTCAAGGCTCGCCCAGAAATCCATTGCAACCGTTCGTATCTGTATCTCAACCTTTGTATCAACACAGCCGTCCGACAAGAAAATCGGAACCGTAACTATCATATGATAACTCTTGTAGCCGCTTTCCTTAGGATGCCTGATGTAATCCTTGATTGAAAGGATGTTGATATCATTCTGGTTTGCAAGCATTTCAGCAATGTTGTAGATATCGGAGGTAAATGAACATATAACCCTTATTCCGGCTATGTCATTTACATATTTAACCATATTCTCTATGGTTGACTCGTATCCTCTGTGTCTGAGTTTCTTAACAATACTTTCAGGTGACTTTATCCTCGACTTGATATGCTCGATAGGATTGTACCTGTGCACATGCTGAAACTCATCGTTAAGTATTTCAAGTTTTGTGTTGATCTCTTTCAATGCGGAATTATACAGAAGTATAATCGTCTTCCAGCTGTCAACACTGTCGTAACTTGTTTCAGCGTAATCCATATTCAGTTCCCCATTTCTATAAATATTATTGCCCCGCGCCCCATCCAAAGCCGTTACGTTCCCTCAGCACCCGACTCCGGAATCTTTAAGGCATAAAACAGACATGGCTGCTTCGCAGCCATCGCCATGAATGAAGGTTTTCACGTATCTAATCAGAATTGCATGCAAGCATGCATTCTGTTGGCAACGGAAAACACTTTCAAATATTCATTATATACAATTTATCATCTACGGTCAAGGCAGGTTCGATTATTTTTGTAATTTTTCTGTAATATATCTGTTATTTTTACCATATTTTTTCTAATAGGTCGCATAAAACGACATTATATTTGTTACTTGTAAATGTGAAAAATTTATAAAGAATCCCGTATCTGCTGGAAAAATTTCTTTATGCGTGTTATAGTGTAGCTTGTGCATGTTTTTTGGTTTGTTTTTCTTTTTAAACATGCCGTATTTGGTAAAAATCAAATATATCGGAGGTTATTATTATGAGAAAATTCAATCTTAGTAAATCTGTTGCTGCAGTATTATCTGCCGCTCTTCTTGCAACGAGCCTTACAGCATGCGGTTCCGCTGCTTCCACAGCTTCCACTGCTGCCAGTGAAACAGCCGTTTCCACCGAAGCTTCATCTGAAGCAGTTTCAAGTGAAGCTTCTGAAGAGGTCGTTGAAGAAGTTTCAACAGAGGTTGAAGTTGAAGAGAAAGAAACTGAAGCTACAGAAGAAGCTACAGAGGACTCGGTTTCAGAAGATACAGTTGAAGAAGAGGATGAAAGCAACAGCGATATCACTGCCGGCACTACGGATGAAGACGGAAATTATACCGCTTATGCAGTTTTAGGCGGAAAGGTTGACGCTTCTGTTTCAGCTCTTGGTGAAGATGTGAAAACGGATGACTTTTCTTCCGCAAAAGCTCTTGAAGACAAAGGTTCTACCGCAATTAAGGATGCAAGGCTTAAGTTCCTTACATCTGAGAACGACGGTGACGAGGATGCTGCAAAGGACGACCTCGCAGACTATGAGGATATCGAAGCAGCCAGCGATTCCCAGCTTAAAGAGATAAAGACCTACGCTGAGGATCTCGGAAAGCTTTTCACACAGTTTGATATAACAGCGTATGACCTCAGCTCACCTTATGATTCAGACAGTGATTATGTGGAATATGATGTATACTCATCAGCCGGAAAGCGCTTCCTTCTTGATTTCTACTTCTCAGACGGTGCGCTCAATTCCCTTGAATTTACCGAGGAAGAGGAATAATTCATAAAAATATTGGTAAATCCCCTGTTCACACAGCAATATCGTTTAGTTTAGCTTCATAGGACATTTATCAACCGGAATAACTGTTTAGTTAAGGAAAGATACGAAGAAAAAGCATCAGACATGAGGAATTATCCTTTCATCTGATGCTTTTCTTATGAAAAATTATCGCGTTTTCACAGATTTAGAAACAGCAAACAGACGGCAGTGAGCCGTCATGCTACACGATACAGGAACCATATCGGATGTTTAATCCTGAACTTTCGTTTATCTGCTCTGTCAGGTCTCACAGGCTCCGTGTATTCCGATATTAGGTTGTCTATGTCGGGCGGGGAATTGCCCCTATGTCTGAAATAATCCAAGCAAAGATATATAGCCATCGCGAAATTTACAGCATAAGTCCATTTATTACCAGTATCCTCTTCTTCATTCTTTTCACATTGCATCTTCCTGCTGCTATTTTTCCTTTATAAATTTCTCAATCCTACAACTATGAGTCTTTGTAACCTCATCATGATTGATTCCAACAAAAATGAGATTTCCATAGTAATGTTTCAATTCCACATAATATTCTTTTTTCTTTATCTGTGTGAGCGCGCTTTCTACAGTTTTATTCTTCTTTAATTCTATAATCATTGCCGGTACGTCCGCAACATACGGTACAAATACAACATCCGCAAATCCTTTTCCGGCTGTAAGCTCACGGAAAACAGTATATTTATTCAGTGCATAAATATATGCTAAATATATCGCGCTCTGCAAGGCATCTTCGTTGTTATAACTGCGATTTGACGCAACATGAATATGGCTTATGTCAAGTGCTTTAGCTACAGCTTTCTCATTACCCATTATAGTATCTTCCAATTATTTTCTTGACGATTCGATAATTTCATGATGTCAGGGTCATAAAGTCATTCACCCACTGGCAAGCAAGCTTGACATGGCTGATGATTTTAATGACAGAAAAGCCTGACTTGGAATTAATCGTACATGTCATCAACATAAACTTCGGCAAAAACAAATACTTAACCGACAGCTGTGAAAAGCTTTATGCCTATTCCGTATTTGTTTCAAAAATCCGGGAATTCTCATCAAAAACTTATAGCATTAGTATATTGCTCCCAATATCTAAGGATATAATCATCATCAACTTCTCCCTGTATCCACCGTTTTATTTCGTTTTCTTCATCAAATAATTCGTTTTCTCTTCCTACATTTTTAGGGTCACTGCATGTCAATTCAATTAGTGTATGTACCTTTTGCATATACGAATTTGTGTGATTTTCTTTTGAAACACCATTAACGAAATTATTGTGTGCTCTTATCAGTCGCTTCACCTCTCCATGTATATTTGACAATTGTTCTTTAATATCTAATTTATTCCAAATTTCGCTCGTCATAATCAAATCCTAATATAATCCAGCTTTTCAAAATGTCAAATAACTCGTCAATCGTTCGCTGATCCGTCAATTCCCTTCCTCTTCCAATTCCCAACTCCCTATTTCTATCTATATTCGGGTGTGATTCCCATACCACTTCAATCGGATCTTTCATTATATTTCCGCCATAAATATCTTTGCTGTCTGAGCCAAAATCATAAAGTTCATTTTCTAAATCAATATGCATATCAGCGTCAATTGCAACAATTCTCTTCTTCCTATCTATGCAGAATTTTACCATATCCTCATAAAAATGATTATGCTTCTCCCAAATTTCACTTAATTCAACCTTGCTATTCAAGACCATTCAACAAACTCCCTTCTTTGAGCATGCCCTAATAAGATTGTTCAAAATTTTGTACTTGTAAATACTCTTTATATGTATTATATTCTAAAAGCTGACTTTAAGTCACGCGTCCGGGTGTGAAATTTCATTTCACTGTTCCCCTATTATAAAAAAAGTGTTAGTATTGATGTAGTAGGAGCTATTCTTTCTGCATTGATGCGGAAAGGATTTTAATGAATTATACAAAACTCACTACTGTTTTCAGGCGGATACCTCTGCCATGGATTAACAGGAACTATAAGGACAGCACCTTCAGGTTGTTTTTTTATGACAGAAAAGCCCTCTTGGAGCTTTATAATGCCATAAACCAAACCGCCTATACCAATCCGGATGCTTTAATCATCAACACCCTCGACAATGTGATATTTCTTGGAATGGTGAACGACCTGTCCTTTATTATTGACACTACGCTGAATATTTACGAACATCAGTCGACCAAGTGTCCAAATATGCCACTACGTACTCTCTTCTACTCTGCAAAACTGTACGCACAGATAGTTGACGAAAAGAAGCTTTACAGCAGCAAAATTCAGAAAATACCGGAGCCGCATTATGTTGTTTTTTATAATGGACTTGATGAGCTCCCCGAAGAAAGCACCTACAGGCTTTCCGATATGTATGAAAAATCTTCCGAAAAACCTGACTTGGAATTAACCGTACATGTCATAAACATAAACTTTGGCAAAAACAAATACTTAACTGACAGTTGTGAAAAGCTTTATGCCTATTCCGTATTTGTTTCAAAAATACGCGAATACTCGTCAAAAATGTCAACATTAAAAGCAGTCACTCGCGCAATAGATTACTGTATTGATAACAACATACTTTCTGACTTTTTCCTTAAAGAAAGGAAGGCAATAACCATGGTAAGCTTATATGAATACGATCAGGCAAGTCACATGAAACTCATCAAAGAAGAAAGCTATCAGGATGGCGTTGAGGATGGCATCAAACAGGGTGTTGAACAGGGTGTTGAACAGGGTATTAAACAAGGCATTGAACAAGGTTCTGCCCAGACAAAAAGCCAAATACAAAAGCTTTTTGACATCCTCATTTCAGAAAACCGGGTTGATGACCTTCAGCGCGCCTGCCAAGATACTGCTTTTCTTAACAAGCTACTGGACGAATACAACCTGAATCCGTAGAACTCAACTGTTACGCTCAGCTGGAAACCGCATGAATAGTGGCTTTCACATAGATTTACTTGAGCCTTGAAAATCACCAATCGGGTGTAAATATAGTGTAATATCTTGTATAATGGAATTGACCAGTTCATCCATCTTTAGGAGGCAATCCCATATGAGCAAGATTGAGTTTACCCTTGGCAACGA
>CAJOPI010000044.1 GCA_905236275.1 uncultured Lachnospiraceae bacterium
AAGCCCTGATCGCAGGGACCCTTGATGCCAGCGGAGAGGCTAACTGTGACCATCACGATCATGAACACGGGGAAGGCCATTCCTGCGGACATGATGGCTGCCACCACTGATATTTTGGGAGAGTGTGATATGACAAGAAGAGAAGCGGCAATGGATTATTTCAGGAAAGGATATAACTGTTCCCAGTCAATCGTGTTGGCATTTGAAGATATGCTTCCTGTTGAGAAAAACAAGTTGTCCAGGATGGCATCGTCTTTCGGAGGCGGAATGGGAAGGCTCAGGGAAGTGTGTGGTTCTGTCAGCGGCATGTTTATGATAGCAGGGCTGCTGTATGGATATGATGAACCGGAGAGCGGAGAGGTAAAAGCAGCCCATTATGCCAGGATACAGGAGCTGGCACACAGATTCGAGGAAAAGCATGGATCTATAGTATGCCGTGAACTGCTGGGGCTCAGTGTCAGGCACGATGAACCTGTTCCCGAAGAACGGACAAATGAGTATTATAAGAAGCGTCCCTGTCCTGAATTGATCGGGGATGCAGCAGAGATATTTGAAGAGTTTATTAAAGAAAACCCGGCGAAATAACAGGAAGCAAGTGGCGTATCATGAGGATAATCAATCTTATCGAAAATACAGAGGGCGTAAAAGGATGTGCAACAGCCCATGGACTGTCCTTTTATATAGAGACTGCAAAACACAAGATGCTTGCAGATCTTGGTCCGTCGGAAGAAACGCTTAATAATGCCGAACTTCTTGGTGTTGATCTTGGAAATGTGGATACTGTCGTATTAAGCCATGGCCACTATGATCATTCTGGCGGTATCATTCCTTTTTCAAAGATCAATGACAAGGCTCTGATCTATATGCAGGGATCGGCAGGCGGAGAGTATTATGCAGATGACGGGAACAGGACAACCGGGCACATATACAGGTATATTGGGATAGACAGTGGGATAATTAAGCTTCCCCAGGTCAGGTTCATTGACGGGGACTATGTGATCGATGACGGAATAGAGGTCTTTACGATAAAGAACAGAACCCATGAGATCCCTTTTACCAACAAACGGCTGCTTATCAGGGATGGAGACACATATATCAGGGATGAGTTTAAGCATGAACATTTCCTCGTCATCAATGAAGGAGGCAGGAGTATTCTTATATCAGGATGTGCCCATACCGGGATACTTAGTATTGTTGACGCATACATTGAGAAATACGGACGATCCCCGGATATGGTGATAAGCGGATTCCACCTTATGGTGCATAGGTATTACAGAGAGGCGGAAATAAACGATATAAGGGCTATGGCCGAGGAATTAAAGAAGTATCCGACGAGGTTCTTTACCTGTCATTGTACAGGTGAAGCGGCATATGCATTGATGAAAGATATAATGGGAGACCAGCTTCAGTATATACATTCAGGAGATGAGGTAGTGTTATGATGAAACATGAAGAGACAGCAAGAGGAAACCATAGGGCCGGCAACAACTGTGCAGTTTCTGTATATACTGCATTTGCAGATATCAATACGAATCCGGGATCCATACCTGCGCCGAGGGCTGATGGCGGAAAATGCGGGGCCTATCTTGCAGGGATAAAACTGCTGAATGATATGGGCAAGGGTGATACGCAGGAGTTTGAAAAAGAATTCCTAAGCAGATTCGGCTCCATTAAATGCGGAGAACTGAGGAGATCAAAGGTGCCCTGTAATGATCTTGTGGGCGGTGCTACGGAAATAATTGATGCATTGGTAAAGTAACAGGCTTAATGTGGGGATATTACTATGGCAGTTGTTTTGCAAGTTCTTGAGGATTTTGACAAAGAGCAGTTTATAAAAGATAATCAGGAAGCCTTTAATTATGGTGCTATGGAGGAGTTCGGGATGAAGGATGATCATTTCGAAGAAGACGGGCAGATCATTTCCCGGAAGACCATAGAAACATCGATAAAACATGGCGAAGCATACCGGATAATCAGTGATGGACAGAAAGCCGGGGGTCTGGTTATCAGAGTGAGCGGAAACAGGGGAGAACTTGACCTTATATTCGTTTCTCCCAAGATCCACAGTAAAGGCATAGGCTATGCCGCATGGTGCGAGGTGGAAAAGCTGCATCCGGAAGTAGAAGTTTGGGAGACGGTCACGCCATATTTTGAAAAGCGGAACATCCATTTCTATGTGAACAGATGCGGATTCCATATAGTAGAGTTCTACAACAGCCATCACCCGGATCCGAATGACCCGGACAGGGATATCCCAATGGATGAACAGTTCCCGGAAGGGATGTTCAGGTTTGAAAAAAGGATAAAGTAGTTATATCGCAAGATGGAAAGTAACGGCAAATCGCAGTTTGTTGAGATGAGAGCATAGCTTAATATCTCGGAATATAACAAGCTGTGCAGATGATATAAAAACAGGGAACCCCGTCGAGAGTGCGGAGATTCCCTGCTGAAGAAAATGTTTCTTACTTTTTCTTCCCATTTACAAGATTCTTAAGGGCTGCTCCTGCTTTGAACTTAGGGCTCTTGGAAGCAGCGATCTTGATCTCTTTTCCGGTCTGGGGATTGCGTCCGGTTCTTGCAGCTCTTTTAGCTACTTCAAAGGTTCCGAATCCGATGAGCTGGATCTTTCCACCCTTCTTAAGCTCCTTGGATACTACATCGGTGAAAGCCTTGATGGTAGCTTCGGTGTCCTTCTTTGAGAGCTTGGTTTCCTTTGCGATTGCCTCAACTAACTCTGTCTTGTTCATAGATTCCTCCTTGTAATGAAATTGATGGTTTTCAAATAAGCTAGTTTCAGCTTTTTCTGACGTTATTTCCTTGCCCTGCGCTCGTATCGGTCAAGCTTATCCATCAGCGTCATAGGGATCGGTGCGCCGGACGAAAGATGCCGGAGTGCGAGTGACCGGATGTCGGCAAGCCGAGGGTCATTAGTCTTCTCATTAAGATGAAGTGCGGTGATCAGTTCCTGCGTTTCTAAAGCCATTTCTTACTCTCCTATACAAGATATTGTGCTCCCGAAAACTGATTATACCATTTATATGCTGATAAATCATCTTTTTGATCATTTTTTCTTAAAAAAAGCCACTCCGGATTTTTGCTAATTCTATCGAATAATGTCATGCTTCTTTTTATGGGGATCCCTGTCTTTTTCAATGCCGAAATAATCCATGATATTCCGGTATTTCTGCTCCAGATCTTTCGTTTCTTTCTTCGCAGATTCGTATTTTTTCTCCAGTTCTGCCTCTCTTTTTTCAAGTTCCTCCACATCTGAATTTACCTGCCTAAGCTCCGAAATATTGGGGCGGATTCCAAGCTGTTTCAGCTTGTTTCTGGCACCATCAAAAAGGGTAAGCTCCTCGTCATGTTTCATGGCGTAGGCTTCCTTACAGAGTAATAACCCTCTGCGGCAGCACTCGCTTTAAGGATGAATTTATGGAAGCGCAGAAAAGATTGACGCTCGAAGGAAATATA
>CAJOPI010000045.1 GCA_905236275.1 uncultured Lachnospiraceae bacterium
AGAAAATATGGAGATTTTGTTTATCGGGACAAAGACGGTCCTGTTTCCGGCAAGAGCCTCCACGCCCATGGAATTTACAACGTCAAGCTCCGACACATTTCCGGCACCATCATATCTTCCGTAGCCCTCCAATGAACCATCAAGGAGATGGTTGTTCTTTCGTGCCCGGACGGAATAGGAACCGACAGTCATGTCAGCTCTAAAAAGAGGGATTAAGGTTGCAATCATGTTAATATACTCCCTTCAACTATGACATAAAAGGTCAAAACTTGTATTCTATATTTCACAAATCTCTCCATTCCATTTTAATCTTATAATGACTTTATTTCAAGCGACTCTGGCGATAAATGTGGTCTAAATTAAGTACTATTGTTACAATTCATTTTCTCACGCATCCAGCAGCAAAGTGCCGGATGCTGACTGAATAGAGTAACGTACTATTCTGATGAGTGGTGCCTTTTCTTTTCTTTATATAAGAGGCTGTCTGCTTCTCCGAGGATTTTTTTCAGGTCGGCGTCCGGGCGGCTCTCAAAAACAGCGGCACCGGCACTTATGGCAAGCCTGTAGGCTTTGAAACGGCTCGCATTGAATTTTTCCACCTCGTCAGCGAGTCTTGCCCTGATATCTTCCGCTGATTCACCTTCATCCACGAAGGAAAAGGCAACAAATTCGTCACCACCGTATCGGCTTATGACGGAATCGTTTCCGGTGAAGGTATTCTGAAGGATTATGGACATACAGCGGATTGCCCGGTCGCCCTCATCATGTCCGAAATTATCATTTATATCCTTGAAATAGTCCATATCCATGTAGAAAATGGCACATTTCCGGTTCGGAGAGCTCTTGAAGAGTGCGGATACGGCATCCTTGAAACCGCGTCTGTTTAGGAGACCCGTCAGGGGGTCCTGACTGACTTCAGCTAAGAGCCTGTTGTTTGAGTGGTTCAGGAGGGCGATGAGCTCCTTTTCCGAATTCGAAATCTCAATATGTCTCAGGGCATAGGTTACCTGCAGCGAAGCATAATAGAAAGCAGTCATATCCGAAGAACCAAAGCCTGCAATCAGAAGACCGATAAGCTGGTGACTGTCATAAAGTCCCATGACGCCGCAGACCTTTTCATCTATGGGAGCACGTCTCATGAAATTTCTCATAATGCTTTCATAATGAACATTTTCCCCATCATCCTCCGCAACATAAATTCCGTTATCGCCATAGGCAGCCTTGCGGAAAAGTCTGTGTGGAATATAGATTTCGTCATCCTTTGAATAATTGACAGGTTCTTCAAAAAGAAGAATTTCCGCCTTCGAAAAACCTAAGTCAATCATGCGTTCAAACATGGAACTGTAGGCTGCTGTCTCACTCATATTCGCGAGCAGGGCGCTCCCCGCCATACGACTCATGAGATAGCTCTGCTCTCTAAATTCGCGGTCAGTTTTTCTTGAACGTGAGTTCAATCCGGCGGTGACTCCTATATTGAAGTCAAGAAGCAGCTTGATGGCACGCTCTCTTTTTGCACCGGTATCATCTGATACAAGTGCTTTGAGAAAGGCATTCATCTGTTCCTGAAAATTGTCGATACGGAAGTCGGATTCCCTTGCCTCTAAAGTGGAAATATCGGTAAAATTTATAAAAGGACTGACGGTATAGCCGGTGTCATAAATCTTTGTTATATTGGAAACCATTTTAAGGATTTTCCGGTAAAAAACATTGTCGCTATCCACTATATATTCTGAGGTGCAGTGTTTCATTATTTCGCCGGTGATCTCGTCTATAGGCCAGGGGCGGCGGGAAATCATTTTAAGATAAACCTTGTTCTGGGAGCCGAGACTGCCTCCGGTGGAACGTCTTATAACGAGACTGCCGGAGATGCTGTCATCGGGGGTGATTGCGAATTCAAGGAAATCGGCAGTCCTACGGGCAGCTGTATAGCCCATTTTGTGGGAAGAAAGACGCACTGTGGTTAAGGTCGGAGTGGAAAAAGCCGCATCAGGAAAATCATCATAACCCGTAACAGCCACGTCGCGGCCGGGTTCGAGTCCATGGGCGCGAAGTACATCGAAAGCGGTAACGGCTATAAGGTCATTTGCACATACTAAAGCCTCAAGTCCCGGATTCCTGCTTACAATGTCGTCTATCTCTTTGTAGCATTTGCCGAGGAAGTCGCCGTAGGTGAAAGAGGCATCATTTGTTTCAAGTCCATGAGCTTCCATTTCCTCGAAAAATGCCTCGGCTCTTTCCTTTGCCCCAAAGCTTTTGCGAGGACCCGAAATGAAGGCTATCTTCTTAAGCTCAAGCGTTTCGATAAGATAGTGCATTATCTTACGTATTCCGGGCTTGTTGTCTTTATAAATACAATGATAGCCTTCAATTTTGTCTTCTATTACGATTGTTTTTTCTTTAGGAAGATATTTAAGAAAGTCATTTGCGTTTTTACCATAGGACTGCAGGAAGACCGTAATGGTACCCGCAGATACTATATATGCGTCAAGATTGAGATTTGCCGCATTTTGGAAGGCAATCGACATATATTCATCATCAACGGGACCGAACTGCTGCATGAGCGCAGAAAGTACCACCAGCTCACAATCCGTATCGGCGAGGGCTGCTTTTGCACCATAATAGAGACCGTCTGAATAAACGGCGGTTTTATTCTCGATTATTAAACCTATTGAATATTTTGCCATAGTAAGAATCTCCGATTAGGTCTTTATAATTATTATAAAATCTTTTATTATTGAAGTAAATCATTATTTGAGGTAAAATTGTGCAGTATGGTTAAGGAAAATGAAACATACTGACAAGCGGAGGTAATTATCAATGAAGGCAGTAATACTTGCGGGAGGCTTCGGTACACGTATTTCAGAGGAGTCGTACCTTAAGCCCAAGCCGATGATAGAGATAGGAGAGCAGCCGATATTGTGGCATATCATGAAGGGTTATACCTTTTATGGAATAAATGAGTTCATCATATGCGCCGGATATAAGCAGCATGTGATAAAGGAATGGTTTTCGGATTATTTCCTTCATACCTCGGATATAACCTTTGATTTCGAGAATGACAATAAGATAATCATACATGATAAAAGAACGGAGAAGTGGAAGGTTACCGTTGTTGATACAGGACTTGATACAATGACCGGAGGTCGTGTGAAGAGGATACAGAAATATGTGAAGGACGAGCCCTTTTATCTTACCTACGGTGACGCGGTCTCAAACGTGGATATAGATAAGCTCACTGCTTTCCACAAAAAGCATGGCAAATGCGTTACCCTGACTTCGGTAAGTATAGCCCAGCAGAAGGGTGTCTTAAATATAGATAAAAATAACAATATAACAGCCTTCCGCGAGAAGGATAATGAGGACGGAGCGGTTGTAAACGGCGGTTTCATGGTCTGCAATCCGGAGATATTCAATTATCTTAAAGACGACAGCACGATTCTTGAACAGGAACCCATGAGAAAGCTGGCTTCTGAGGGTGAACTTAAAAGCTTCTTCCATGATGGTTTCTGGCAGTGCATGGATACAAAAAGGGAAAAGGATAAGCTGGAAAGGCTCTGGGCAAGCGGAAAGGCTCCATGGAAGATTTGGGAAGACTAAAAAATATTAAAATTATCAAAAAAAGGAAGAGGACGATTTGAAGCTCCTCTTCCTTTTCTAATTTATGCTGCTTTTGAAACAGCGTTTCTTACTTCCTTTACGATCTCTGCGGCTTCGGCAACGAGCTTTTCGATTTCTTTGAATTTGCCGGCTTTTATGAGATCAGCCTTAACCATCCAGGAACCGCCGCAGCAGAAGATCTTGTCGCAGGCAAGGTATTCTTTTACATTTGCAGCATTGATACCGCCTGTGGGCATGAACTTAACGTTCTGGAGAGCTGCTCCGATTGCCTTGATCATCTTTAAGCCGCCTGCGTTCTCAGCAGGGAAGAATTTAACATGGTCAAGACCTAAGTTGATAGCGGCAAGGACCTCGCTGGCTGTAGCTGTTCCGGGACAAACCGGGATGCCCTTCTTTATGCAGTATTCCACGATCTCATAGTCAAAGCCCGGAGAAACGATAAATTTAGCACCTGCATCTGTTGCGCGGTCAACCTGGTCTTTTGTAAGAACCGTTCCGGCACCTACGAGCATATCGGGATAATTTTTGCTGAGTATCCTTATAGACTCCTCGGCTGCGTCAGTTCTGAAGGTCACCTCAGCAGCGGGGAGACCGCCTTCCATAAGGGCATGTCCCAAAGGGGCTGCATCCTTCGCATCATTCAAAACAACTACCGGAATGATTCCGACTTCTGAAAATTTATTCATAACTTCTTCTGTATTCATAGTGATTTACCCTCCTTTTATTCAATTATTCAACGCTTTACGCGGGCACCTGCACCGCCCATTACTGCTTCCACTTCGCTCAATGATGCCATGGAAGTATCGCCGGGAGTCGTCATTGCAAGAGCACCATGTGCGGCTCCGTAGTTTACAGCCTTCTCAGGGTCGCCTGTTGTCATGAGACCGTATACGAGACCTGATGCAAAAGAATCACCGCCGCCTACTCTGTCGAGGATTTCAAGGGCATCATATTCCTTAGACTTGTAAATCTCGCCGTCAGCCCAGCAGATAGCCTTCCAGTCGTTAATTGTTGCAGTCCTTACAGTTCTGAGAGTGGTTGCAACGAGCTTGAAATTAGGATAAGTCTTTGCAGCTTCGCTGATCATTTTCTTATAACCGTCAAGATTGAGTTCCTTTAAGTTCTCGTCATTTCCCTCTATCCTGAAACCGAGGCAGGCTGTAAAGTCTTCTTCATTACCGATCATTACATCGACATATTTTGCGATCTCTTTGTTTACTTCCTGAGCCTTTTCCTGACCGCCGATAGCAGACCACATAGAAGGACGGTAATTGAGGTCATAGGAAATCATTGTTCCGTATTTCTTGGCGGTTTTGATCGCCTCGATAACTGTCTCGGAAGCTGTCTCGGAGAGAGCTGCATAGATTCCGCCTGTGTGAAGCCAGCGTACACCGAGCTCACCGAAAATGTACTCAAAGTCTAAATCCTTTGCCGTAGCCTGTGAAATGGCAGTGTTAAATCTGTCGGAACAGCCGATGGCACCTCTGATGCCGTAGCCTCTTTCGGTGAAATTTATTCCGTTTCTGCATACACGTCCGATGCCGTCAGTCTTCTTCCAGTGAATAAGTCTTGTATCAACTCCGCCCTGTTCGATAAAATCCTTCATGAGTCTTCCGACTTCGTTATCTGCAAAGGCTGTTATAACAGCGGTATCCATTCCGAAGCATTTATGAAGTCCGCGGATAACATTATATTCTCCGCCGCCTTCCCATGCGGTAAAGCTTCTTGCGGTACGGATTCTTCCTTCGCCGGGGTCAAGACGGAGCATAACCTCGCCCAAAGAAACCGCATCATATTTACAATCTTTCTTGTCTCTTAATTTTAAGTCCATTTTTCTGATATTTCCTTTCTATGTATTTATGGCTGTTTGCCGATGTAAGCTGTGATACCGCCGTCAACGTAGAGAATCTGACCGTTTACGAAATCAGAGGCATCCGACGCAAGGAAAACTGCGGGTCCTTTTAAATCGTCCGGTTCGCCCCAGCGTCCGGCAGGAGTCTTTGCAACAATAAACGAGTCAAAGGGATGACGGCTTCCGTCGGGCTGTCTCTCGCGAAGAGGGGCAGTCTGACTTGTAGCGATATAGCCGGGTCCGATTCCGTTGCACTGAATGTTAGCCTCGCCAAACTCGGAACAGATATTTCTTGTGAGCATTTTCAGTCCGCCCTTGGCAGCTGCATAGGCGGAAACTGTCTCACGACCGAGCTCGCTCATGAGTGAGCAGATGTTGATTATCTTGCCATGTCCCTTTTTGATCATTGAAGGGATAACGGCTTTTGAAAGGATGAAGGGAGCATTGAGGTCGGTATCGACAACCTTTCTGAACTCATCCACGCTCATCTCCGTCATGGGAATGCGACGGATGATACCGGCGTTGTTAACTAAGATATCGACTATTCCCAATTCCTTTTCGATGTCCGCAACCATTTTCCTGACAGCTTCTTCATCGCAGACATCACAGACGTAGCCTTTTACTTCCATTCCAAGCTCTTTGTAAGCTGCAAGTCCTTTTTCAAGACCTGCCTCAGAGCTTGAATTAAACGCAATCCTTGCACCTGCCTGATGAAGTGCTTCGGCGATTGCCATACCGATTCCATGACTTGCTCCCGTAACGAGAGCAACCTTTCCTTTTAAGGAAAAACTTTCCATATTGAAATTTGACATACTCTATTTACCTCCGACTGCACTAAATTCATCTTCGCCCTGACGGGCTTGATTCATTAAGTGCGCATGTAGGGATAATTGTAAAACAAATCCAGCGCTCCGCTTGAATTTGTTAACAATTATCACCTCCGACTGCACTAAATTCATCTTCGCCCTGACGGGC
>CAJOPI010000046.1 GCA_905236275.1 uncultured Lachnospiraceae bacterium
ACACCGCTGCCTCTGACCTCGCAGGCTATGTTCCACAAAGCCTTAAACAATTCTGTTTTTCCCTGTGCATTCTTTGATAACGCCATCTGTAATCGCCTCTTTTTTCGTGTATGGTAACTTTTGTTTTTGACAATATATCACCATTCTCTAAATTTTCAATATTCAGACACAAAAAACCGGCGTATCAGGGAATCTCCCCTGACACGCCGGTCTGTGTTATGGTCATCAAATGCCGCCGCAAGGTGATAGATGATGCCATAAGTGCCCGGTTATTGAAGCTTTTTGAAATACCCAATGCGCCGCAATCCCAATGACTTTTGGCGTTGGGTTAGGCGCAGCCCCGTTTTGACGGGGCATTTTTCTTTGCAAAAATGTATAAAAATGATATAACTGTTTCATGACGCAATGGCATTCAAAAAATCATAAAAAATATCTTTTGCAGATACCATCTTATATTTGTTACAAAATACAGGAAGAAAATCAATGTTACCAAATGGACATGCTGATGGAGGATAGCGATGAGTAAACTTGGGATCATTGAATCTATTAATATAGATAGATTTACGGATTACATAAACAACTACATAGATAATGCAGAAAAAGATACTTGGGGACATATACGAGATGATGCTTTTCTTGAAAAAGCAGCAAAGACCCTTGATATCAGAGCAGATGATGGCGGTTCAGTTACAAGATCAGCAAAGCGGTATCTCGAAAGCTGGAGTAAAGCAAAATATTCTAATCGAGACACTACGGATTTTGAAAATAAACTCGCTTATTTGAAAAAGCAAGTGGCGTACTCGGACGAATATGGTCAGCCAATCTCAGTAAGTGGCATCAATGATGAATTTGTGTATCTCGACTTCGGATATTATTACAAGGATTCGATTTCAATCTTTGCTTACTATGCTATTCCGCGAGAGTTCTGTGAGGTAGAGCTGTTTGCAGATTACTCTGACGCACCGGTTGCTGCAATCGGGACAAACGCAGTCACAGGAGCTTTTCCTTCAGTGCCGGATAAGACAGAAAACTCTATCCGTACAGAGATAGAAGACAAGCAGGAGGAACTTGAGCGACAGACAGAAGAAATCAAGGCAAAAGAAGCTGAAATGCGTGACGAGATAGAGAAGATGAAGAAAGAGATTGAGCTTAAGTATCAGTCTACTTTTGACCTTCTCGCTCAAAAAAAGACGAAACTCGAACTTCAAAAGCAGCAACTTGAGAATGAGCTTTTTGTACTGGATGCTCAGATATATGGCATCCGCTGTCATAATGGAGAGGTCATCAAGTTCACGCAGCTTACTTCGGGAGAAAGGGCTGATAAAGAAGCTCCCGTAGTCATCTATCAGAAGATCCGGTTCCTTGACGAAGAGTTGTCAAAATATGTAGCCCTTTACGGTTTTGATGGTAGCACTAGCAGCCAGGATACCTTTGAAGAACTGATAAGAGCAAGGGAAGACTTAAGAAATCTTTTCTTTCCTGCTGATAAGTCAATATCCCTTGTTCGTATTACAAGAGACAACAAATGTCAGACCTCCGGACAGAAGGTGTTCATGGATGGTATAGGCGTTGGGATGCAGAACGTCATTGAGGAATACGAAGTATTCCATGGCAAGAAGATAGCGATCCTCCTTCGAGATGGAGATAACTGCTTTGTCGGGTGGACCGACGATGAAAGATTCATAATTAACGATGGCAACGCTTTTCTTACTCCCGAAAGCCATACCGAAGAATATGTCGAAAAGAAAAGAGAATGGTATGAGTCAGATGATGATTCCAGCAAGAGCTTTCACACAAGCAAAGAGGTGGTCGCTTCAAGATACTATCTCTTTTCAGCTATACAGGGCGTTATCGACGTAGGACTTATAAAACTACCTAAAGACGTTTCAGTCATCCAGAATAGCCCCTATATCGTATATTCAATGGCTGATAACTGGCTTACGGATAAGGGATACGGCTCTCTTTCTGAAATCTTAGAAAAGTATACCGGGAGGTATCAGGTCGGCGACGACATCCTGACTACTCAAAGCTTAAGAGCAGAATACAGCAGATACTCTAATAATAATGATAGAGGTATTGGATACAATAATAGGACTCATGATGTATATTGCAAGGACAATACTGTATATCATATCAATCACATCGAAAAGACAGACACTTTTATCGCTCGCTACACATATCGTGGTCACAGAGAAAGTTCTCTTGCGTGCAGCAGTTGGGACAGCGGATTCACAAACGTAGAAGAATTTCTTGAACACCGCACTCCCGGAGCGTTTACAGATGTGACTGTAGAGCCTTATGAAAAGAGGGATGTTTATATTTCCCTTGAAAAAGAAGGCGGATGGTGGAATGAAAGCGATAAAAAAGCAAGGGCAAACTTCAATCTGGTCGAAGGCGAATTTATACTGCTTACTTTCTTAAACAGTGACTTTATCAAGAATGTTCTGGTTACAAGAAGATTAGGAAAGGCTTTTGGCAGTTATAATTTCTCTACTTCGATTAAGTACCTTAATCACATGATAGATTATCTTACAAAGAGAGAAACAGAAGAAGAAAAGCTGATCGTGTCAGAGCTTAGCGGGAAAGAACTTCCGGAAGATTGGAGAGTCAAACTGTCAGACTGGAAACTTGAGCATGATGTGCATAGGATTACTGCATATCAAGCGAAGCGGTTTGCAAAAATACTATAGGAGAAGATCATGGGAGAAAACTCATTTATCGAAAAATACGTGAACTACTCGGCAACAAGTTGCCGAGTAGTTCACTGTGATCACATACGTTTTCTGTGTCTTTGGTTATCATTCAGGCGCAATACCTACATATTCATATTTGTTTAATTCCAATACTAAGGTTTTTTCATCTGTCTTACGCCTTGTATTTTTCTGTGTCTTTATATTTCCACCACAGTCAATATAAGTATCTTTTCCTTTTCTTACAATATAAAAGTTTTGTCTATAAGAATTCTTTCTTAACAACATATGTGCTTTTGTCTTTAGTTCACTTATAGTACCACCAGCAATACAATAACCATAACCGTTATTATTTGCCGACACTAATATACAAGGTCTCTTGTATTGTTTAAACCATGCTTGTTCTTGCGTATATGTCATAATCCAACCAAGTTCACCAACATATTTAGGTGTCTCTTTAAACTTTGTAGTTATAATATGAAACCCTTCTGTGCCAATTTTATATACAAATCCTTGACATTTAGAACATCCTTTAAATAATTCGTCTACATATTTTTTATGTTGTGCTTTTGTTAAATTACTAATATCTCCAGCATAAGAAAAAGAAACATTATTTTCAGCCCCATTATAAGGGTCGTTACCATATTCATATGCTGCATTTTGTTGTACTAACTGTATACCTTCTTTCCAATCATAAGCGGTAAATTGACCGCCAACACTACAGGCACCCATGCTTAAATCCTCCTTAAAAAGCTACCTTTGTATGGTGCTTTATTCCCTGATATCCTCTGTTACCGTAATATAACCCTTATTCACATTAATACAGGTACTCCCCTATGCAAAAGCATAAGGGAGTGTTAATTTAAGCAGCAATGACCTTGTCGGACTCTTTAAGATATATATACACGTTATCAGAAAGCACTTCCTCAGGAGCCACCTGAGTAGCATTAACCTCACGAACCGTGCTCCTTAAGGCTTCAACCTCCATCTGATCAGATACCGGTACCAAAAGCATCTCATGGATAGAAGAAGGAAGGATATAGAAATCACTTCCAGTCTTCTCTGCGAAC
>CAJOPI010000047.1 GCA_905236275.1 uncultured Lachnospiraceae bacterium
ATTTGAGGTTTTCTACCAAGCAAATAAGTTTTACAGCGACAGACTCCATCCAATTGTCCCAAAAGCCAACGAGCTGCCTGTGGTTTTTGACCACCTTAAACGCTTTTCCACTAAAAAAGCTTTGTCACCTATGGAAGCAGCGGTATTTTTCTTATACAATTTTGCTCAAGAGAATGGCATCTCAATAAATCCTTTTCTCAAAATTGCCCTTCAAATGCAGAAGCAAGATGAAAATGCCAAAAATATCGATTGCATCCCAGACCTCTTTATCGATACCCTCTTCCAATGGAAAGAACGCTCAAATTTCAGCAAATTTATCAGCCTGCCTAATCTCTCCATGAATGAGGAAAATAATTTTGACCGCTCCATATTTGTAAAATCCTCAAAGGGCTTCCTTTACATGAGCGACAAAATGTTTAGCGAGATTATACAGCCATTGACCGCATCCTATAGCCCCTCAACAATCAAGGAGGCATTGTATGAGGCAGACATACTCGTCAAGAGCGAAAAATCAAAGTATTCCTCGCACATGCATTACTTTAACATAGCCGGTCAGCTAAAAAGCCACCGAATGCTACGCTTTGATATTTCAAAGTTAGAAACTGACGAAAATGGCAATTTCTTTTATAGATTTCATCTTTCGGCGGAGCATCATAGCAATATTTTTCTGAATGGAGGCGATAAAAATGAGTTGTAATAAAAAATACGGAGATATCCTCACTATCAATGATGTTTGCAGCATCCTACAAGTTTCGCGCAAAACTGTTTACAGAATGATTCAAGGCAATGATGCCGTCCTTCTTCCAGCACGCAAGATTGGTCGGCAGTACCGTATCTTGAAGCGAGATTTATATAGGATTTTTGACATTTAACAAATGACGGGGAGCGGCAAGTATGCTATCATATAGTCAAAGAACACGCCTGCCCCTCTTTTGAAAGGAGCGTAACCACATGAGAGGCAACTTAATTATCAAAACAACATCTTCCGGAAGGGAACTCTACTACATTGCCCTCAGCTACAAAGACCCCCTCACCGGAAAATGGAAATCAAAGACAGTAAGCACAGGTCTTGATGCAAAGGGAAACAAACGCAAGGCGGAAACATTACGCAGGGAAGCAGAATCAAACTTTGCGTACCTTGAGCTTCAAACCTCCAGCAATGCAGGATTTACTCCTGAAACTCCCTTAACGGATTATCTTGACTATTGGATTGAACTTAAAAAGATAGACCTCAAAAAGATTACATGGGAAGCTTATGATGCGAGAGTCCAGCATATGAAAAGATATTTTGGCGACTTAAAGTTCCGCCTGATTGACATTACTCCACGCATAGTTGACCAGTTCTTTCACTACCTTTTGACAAAAGGAAAGGTTCATCCAAAGACCAAAGAACTTTCAGGTCTTTCGGTTCGCAGCACTCGCAGCTATAAGAGCATGCTTCATGCTGTGTTTGCACAGGCAATGGTAGAGGGATTGGTTTCTTCCAACCCCGTTGACTGCGTTGCGGTCAGGGGAAAGAAAAACTCTGATTACAGCGAGGATATGCTCTTTCTGACAGAGGACGAGGCGGCAAACATGCTGCAATTCCTTTCTGAAAACTATCCCCGGCTTATGCCAATAGCATTCTTCGGGACTTACTATGGTCTTCGGCGTTCAGAACTCCTCGGCTTGAAGTGGTCAGCCATTGACTACCAAAAGAAGCTCATCCACATCCAGCATACTGTAGTCAGGATGAAATCCACCGAAATATCGGATTTGACTAAGACTCCTGCCGGAAAGCGTGCACTTGGACTCTTTCCTACAGCTGAAAAATGCCTTGAAAAGATACGGCTTGAACAAAATGAGAATCAATCATTTTTTGGCAAGGATTATAAGAATGCAGAAGGCTATGTCTTTACCTGGGAGGACGGACGCTGTTATGACCCAAACTACATAACTCATGCATTCAACAAGGCTATGGTCGCTTATGGAAAGCCTGAGATTTCGCTTCACAAGCTCCGCCATACCTGCGCATCCATGCTCATAAATCGTGGCTGGGATATAAAGAAGGTTCAGTATTGGCTAGGTCACAGGGATACTCAGACCACCCTTAATATTTACTCCCACGTAAACAAACAGGGCTTGGATGATATTGCAAACGACCTTAATGAAATTTCCTCTTCCAACGCAGGGCTGTTCGATTGAATTTGTCTTTTGCTTGAACTTTTTGGAATTTTTACTGGAATTTTTGCGAAATAGCCGTTTTAGGCAAAAAATAAACACCGTAGAATCTCGGCAAACCCTTGATTCTACGGCATTTCCAAACACCACCTCTTAACACAATTATAAATCAAATTATTAACTCTATCAACAAACTTGTTGATATTTGACATAAATTAGACATTGACCAACATAATCTGTTGATATGAAAAAAGACACAACTAATATGTCTTTATTGGTAATACTAACTGAATAAGTGATACTTCTTCATCACTCTTAACAATAATTGGGGAATTATCATTATTCATTAAAATATGCACTTTTTCACTATTAAAACTCTTAATAGCCTCCAACATATACTTTGAACTAAATGAAATTGATATCTCACCATCATTATCAATTGCTACTTTCTCCTCAACCTTACCTATTTCTGGAGAATTTGAAGATATTGTCAATTCCTTATCACATAGTTCTAACTTAATCGTATTCTTATCTTTATCACTAGTTAACAGTGATGCTCTATCAATCATATCATATAATTCATCATAATTACATAAAATATCAATTTTAAAATTATCTGGAATTATATTAGAAGTAATAGGATAAGTACCACTTATTAACCTTGATA
>CAJOPI010000048.1 GCA_905236275.1 uncultured Lachnospiraceae bacterium
AGCGTAAATATCACTGTAAATAAGAATACCATCCCGAACGATCCGCAGAGCCCGTTCGTAACCTCCGGTATCCGTCTTGGAACACCTGCCGTTACGACAAGAGGCTTCAATACAGAGGATTGTGATGAGGTTGCACGCGCTATCTCACTTATCGTTCTCGGCGGTAAGGATAAGGTTCCCGAGGCACGTGATATAGTTAAGACTCTTACTGATAAATATCCTTTGAATTAAAAATTTTTGTGTTTTTTTTCTCACCTCTGTGCTATACTTTGATACAGCACAGAGGTTTTTTAGGGGAAAATATAAATTATGGTTTTTAGTTCACTGGTTTTCTTATTCAGGTTTCTGCCTGTTTTTCTTATAATATATTATCTTGTACCTTTCAAATTCAAGAATCCGGTCTTATTTGCAGGAAGTGTTGTTTTCTATGCGTGGGGCGAACCAAGATATCTGATTCTTGTGTTATTTTCAATTCTTATAAATTACTCGCTTACCAGACTGATGTGTTCATATGAAAAGGGCAGTCTCCAGCGGAAATTGATGTTTCTGCTGGCTATTTTTTATGATGTGGGAATGCTCTTCGTTTTTAAATACCTGGTATTTATAATGACAAGCATAAATGAGCTGACGGGGCTGGAATCGCCGGTGCCGGTGATCACACTGCCGCTGGGAATAAGCTTTTATACTTTCCAGATAATGTCCTATGTCATTGATGCCTACAGGGAAAAGTTCGAGTGCGAGAAGTCGATACTGAATCTTGGCACCTATCTTCTGATGTTTCCCCAGCTCATAGCCGGACCGATCGTTATCTATGAAAAGGTTGCGGATGCGCTTAAGGAAAGGGAGATAAATACCGAACATATCGAAAACGGCTTCAAGACCTTCACTTTGGGACTTGGTGCAAAGGTAATATTTGCAAATACTCTCGGAAACATATGGAATGCTGCGGACTCGGCAGGTTATTCGAATATTTCCACAGGCTTTGCATGGCTTGGAGCTCTTGCCTATTCGCTTCAGCTTTATTTTGATTTTAGCGGCTATTCACTTATGGCTATCGGTCTGGGAGAAATGCTTGGCTTTCAGTTCCCGAAGAACTTTGACAATCCCTATATATCCCGTTCCGTTACGGAATTCTGGAGACGCTGGCATATGACCCTTACCGGCTGGTTCAGGGAGTATATATATATCCCACTGGGCGGAAACAGGGAAGGTGCTGCGAGAACTTATCTCAACATGCTTGTTATATGGGCGATAACCGGCTTCTGGCATGGTGCGGGCTGGAATTTCATAGTCTGGGGACTTTATTATTTCATCCTTCTTTCGATAGAAAGACTCTTCCTGAAGAAGTTTCTTGATCTTTCTAAGGTTTTATCGAGAATCTATACTCTTGTGACCGTCATTGTGGGATGGGTGATCTTTGCCGCACCCTCGCTTCCTAAAGCGATGACTTATATCAGCCGTATGTTTACGTGGAATCAGGGAATGGATTTTGTGGAATATATTGAGACCTACTGGTATTTCCTTCTTGGAGCCCTTATATTCTCGACTCCGCTTCTTACTGATTATTATGAGAAGCATAAAAAATCGCTGCCCGTAATAATCTTCCTTTTTGCAGTATTCTGGCTCTCTGTAGTGCTTCTTGTTGATTCGGTTTATAATCCGTTCCTGTATTTCAGGTTCTGATTTTTTGCAGGTTTTTGTATGAAAAAGTGTCCGTTTTTTATTTTAACTATAATAAGTGTTCTTCTGGTGGCAGTATTTGGGCTGCTTTTGAGGTTTGGAATTGTTTATGCCGGAGACGGTCTGGAGGATGCAAATAATGAGAGTAAAACCATTGAAGTCGCATCAGCGGTGCATTATCTGAAGACTTTGATCTCGAAGGAACTGGGTATCACAAGTGACGATTATCCGGATATGGATGATATAATGATGTGGAGCCCGCCGGAAGGCTCCCTCAGCAAAAATAATGCGGAGGAAGAGGAAGAGATCGTGGAGATCGGAGACAATGCTGATGAAAACCATGCGGAAATCGCCAAGGAGCTCGCCTCTGATGAAGAATATGCAAACAATCCCGATGCCTATGACGGGGCTTCAGCTGTTGACTACGGCAGCTTTATTACTGTAGGTGATGACTATTTTGAGGCGGGGGATGCCTGCTTTATCGGAGATTCGAGAATGCAGGGCTTCTGTATGTATTCCGGCCTTGAAAATATAACCTCCTATGCGCAGAAAAGCTATGCGATCTATACGGTTTTTACCAAGGAGCTTTTTGATACTCCGACGGGAAAGGCGACTCTGCTGCAGGAAATGGAAGCGAATGCCGGCAGATTCAAGAAAATCTATATAATGTTCGGAATAAACGAAATGGGCTGGGCTGACGAGGAGAAGTTTGACCTCTGTTATTACCAGCTTATCGACATGATAAAGTATTACCAGCCGGAGGCTGTGATATATGTACACAGCGTCATTCATGTAACGAAGGAAAAGGCTGAGTCTTCGGACAGGTTCACGAATGAGAGTGTGGACAGGAGAAATGAAGGAATCAGGGAGGTGGCTGAAAACGAACACGTGGCTTACCTTGACCTGAATACGGTTTTCAGCGATGAGGAAGGCTATCTTCCCAAAGAATGCACCTCTGACGGAGTTCACATAAAGGCTGATTACATGAAGCTCTGGGTGGATTATCTGAAAACCCACGCGATTGCGGTAGATTAAACATACATGAGTTGCCTGACAAATGAGAGTAATCACAAAGCCACGTTGTAGATAATGAACAATCCGACGCGGGGACGTTTTCCATTCCCCATTTTGGATTTGTTAATTATCTACAACTTCATTTTTTTAAATCTTTTTGCTAATAGCGCAGGCAAGGGCGCCGGGACCTATATGGCAGGCGATAACGAGAGCGAGAGGATTCACCGTTATATCCATTCCGGGAATCTCTGCCATGAGCTCTTTAGCGAACTCATCCGCCGCATCATAATTCATTGTGTGCGCAATGGCGAGGTGACAGGAATTCATTTCGCCGGTGCCGCCGAAACGCTTGATGATGTCGTCCTTTAAGGCGTTGATCATTATCTTCTTCGACTGTTTGATACCTCGGCATTTGGAAAAGGCATCAAGCTTCTCACCCTGAATCTGGAGTATCGGCTTAAGGTTCAGAACCTTTGCGATCATTGCGGCAGCGGGTGTGACACGTCCGCCTCTTTTCAGGTAATCGAGAGTATCGAGTGTTATATAGATGCTTGAATCAAATTTGCTGTCTTCTAAGATTTCTTTGATTTCAGCCGCTGTCTTTCCCTCGTTTGCAAGAGTCAGGGCATCATAAGCAGACTGCCTTTGTGTAACGGAAATCCTCTGATTGTTTACGACCTGAACTTTGCCGTCAAACTCTTCCGCGTAAATCGAGGCAGAGGCGCACGAACCCGAAAGACCGCTTGAAAGCGGGATATAAACGACTTCCTCGTGGCTTTCAAGTGCCTTCTTCCAGGTGGAAGTGACTGATTCGTAGGTTGGCTGCGAGGTATGGACTTCTGCCTTCTCTTCGAGAAATCTGTAAAAATCCGCTTCTGTAAGATTTACCCCGTCAAGATATTCTTCACCATTTATAGTAAAGGGAATCGGTATCACATATATGCCGTCGCGCATGCCTTCATCCGGCATCATACCGCTCCCGGTGTCGGTAACAATTGCTGTTTTACTCATTAATTCTTTTTTACCTCCAAAAAATCTGATAGATAATGCATGCTATTTTAACACAGAATGGTCACAAAGGTCAAAAATATAAAAAAATTTTTCTTGTGCAGGAGAGAAAAATGTATTATTCTATATCGAGGTATGTTCACCTGATGTTTTTTATATGTTTGTTTTATGAAGGAGTAGAAATATGACATTCGAAGAGGCTAAGGAGAAATTAGGAAAGTTCGGACAGGAGCAGGTGCTTAAATATTACGATGAGTTGGATGAAAGCTCGAAAGCAGCACTTCTCGCACAGATTGAAAATACAGATTTTTCAATCCTTAAGCATACCGCAAATGCAGGCAAGGGCGATGAAAGAGGAGAGTTCAGTCCTCTGGCGGCAATGCAGCTTTCCGAAATTGAAAAGCGCAGAGATGAGTTTTATAACGAAGGAGTTAAGACTATCCGCGAGGGAAAGACAGCAGCACTGCTTCTTGCCGGCGGAATGGGTACAAGGCTTGGTGCCGACGGTCCCAAGGGAATGTTTGATATAGGTGAGACAAAGCATGTCTATATCTTCCAGAGGATTATCGAGAACCTTCTCGATGTTGTAAAGGAAACCGACACATGGATTCGTCTCTTCATCATGACAAGCGAGAAGAACCATGAAGCTACGGTTGAATTCCTTAAGGAACAGAATTTCTTCGGCTATAAGGAAGACAGGGTTGTATTCTTCCAGCAGGATATGGCTCCCGCCTGTGATTACAACAGCAAGGTATATATGGAAGAGAAGGGAAGAATCGCTACTTCTCCTAACGGAAATGCGGGCTGGTACTCTTCGATGGTTCGTGCCGGACTTGATAAGATCCTGACGGATGAGGGAATAGAGTGGATAAACATTTTTGCGGTTGATAACGTGCTTCAGCGCATCTGTGATCCCTGCTTTATAGGAGCTTCTGTTATTGCCGGTGTATCCGTTGGCTCCAAGGTGGTAAGAAAAGCGGCTCCCGATGAGCGTGTCGGAGTTATGTGCCTTGAAGACGGAAAGCCCTCGATAGTTGAGTACTATGAGCTTTCGCAGGAAATGATGGATGCTAAGGATGAGAATGGTGATCCTGCCTACAATTATGGCGTAATCCTTAACTATCTTTTCCGCGTATCGGAACTTGCAGCTGTTGCAGATGACAGGATGCCTCTCCACGTTGTTGAGAAGAAGATACCTTACATTAATGAGAAGGGCGAGCTTGTAAAGCCTGAGGAGCCCAACGGATATAAATTCGAGCAGCTTGTTCTGGATATGATCCACCAGCTTGACAGCTGCCTTCCTTTCGAGGTTGTCCGCGAGAAGGAATTTGCTCCTATCAAGAATGCAACAGGTGTTGACTCTGTAGAGAGCGCAAAGGAACTTTGCAAAAAGAATGGAATAGAGCTTTGATCAGCAGCTTCCGGGAGAGAAATCTTTCGGGAGCTGCTTTGCTTTTGTTAAGGGGAGTTGTTCTAAAGCCTGTACTTTTGGGCTTTGAAGCAGAGTGTATTGAACAACAATATACAGCATGCAATCTAATAGACAGAAAATATAAAAATATTTTGCAAATAGTATTGACAATTTGAAATCGAGGTAGTATACTCATAACATCAAAACACAAGAGGTTTCGATTTAAGGAACAAAAGGAGGTTCCTGAAGAGAAAATGATTAAGAAAGCGATGAATGTTCGGATTACATGAGATTGGAGGTACGGACCACCGGACAACTAAATTTCCAAGTCACCCTCTTAGTTAAGCGCTTAGTTCAAGAAGTACTATTCATCAAAATTTAATAGGAATTGTTTCATCAGAAAGCATAAAGTGTGAAGTAGATATTCATACGCGGGGCATAAGAATGCATATCATATTATGAGGTCTTTGAGAAGACGAAGGGAATGCCCGACAAGAAGATGATTTGAGTATCGAAAAGCAGATTGAGAGGTACAGTCCAATGGGATGTTTAGATGAATCAAATATTTAAGGGAGTGTCGAGTTTGACGATCGTGAACGACGCTCCCTTTAATCATGTGTATTTTTATCTTTTACACAGGTATGGATGCTTCCGTAACAGCTCCTAACTGTTTTAAAACACAAAAAATAAGCGATAGACGGGATTCGAACCCGCGGTCTCCACCTTGGCAAGGTGGCGCTTTACCAGCTAAGCTACTATCGCATTTATATTTTAGA
>CAJOPI010000049.1 GCA_905236275.1 uncultured Lachnospiraceae bacterium
AGAGCGCGTTTCTTCCGGCGGCGGATATACGGATCTGGTCGAGTTGGGCGATATGAAGCTGGAATCGGAACTGGATCTGGGCTGGGTTCTTACAAGGATGGACGCGATGAACAATTTTGTCAGTTCGGTCAGCTTCAAGGAACTGGGAATCAGTGATGTGGGCGGCTTTGAAGACATGCATACTTCGGCAAAGGGAGATGTTTATATCTCGGTCATAAACGAAAATGAAACCGATACGCTTTATCTGATTAAGGATGGAAAACAGAAAGCCAAGAGGATTTTTACAACCTCTGTTAACAGTGCTGAGAAGATCACATCTATAGCGGAGCAGAATCAGGAATGTACTTTTCTGGTAAGAGGCAAAAACAAAACAAGGGCATATAGGATCAACGAGGGAGATGAAAATGCCGTTCTTATAGCCGAATTTGACAAGACGGATATTCTGAAAGGGGATATGATCTATTACGTTCTTGCAGATGGTACAAGTATGAGAAGGTCGGACGGAAAGCTTTATTTCAAGGATAAGCTTTTTGCAGATATGGGAAAGAACAGTAATATCACAAGAGTATGGGAAGCAGACAGGGGGGCGGTATTTCTCGATTCGTCCAATGGTACGATATGGGCGAAAAATCTGGGGAGTGATAATCCGGCAAGATATGATAATGTCCTCTCAAGTACTCCGGGAATCACCTATCTGGATATTGACCTGAAAGGGGATATATGGGTAGTTGATGATAACAAGAAGTTCCTGCACTTTTACGGAAATACTTATGAAAACCTTACGGAGAATGTACACAGACCGAGATACATACCTGTCATCATCTCTATCGTATTCGAACTGATCATAATGCTGATAACGATTCTTTTGTGGTATATGATAGCGGTGACACGGCAGATGAACTATTCTTTCGTGCTCCGATGGGCGGTAATCATGTTTATCGTATTTGTCGTAATTTTCAATATTACTTCCGGTGTGATATATAATACCACGGATTCGTCATTTGCAGAGGAGGCGTTTGAATATCTGAACATGACAAATTATGCAAATCCGACGAAGGAGATATTGATAAAAATACGTCCCGATTTCAATACCATGGAATTTGAACGTAATGAAAATAATGAAATCGTCTATATGGGCGAGGGTGGTGCGGAGATTGTAGAGAGCCTGCGCTTTGGCATGGACTATGTGCAAACTGTAAGGAAGGCATTTGAAGAGGATGATGTTTCAAACAGTTATTATTTCAGGAACGGGAAAAATTATTATATTTCCGCCTTCAGAACAGAAGAGGGCAAGGTAAGAACCATCTCTGTGAGAGAGTTTATCAATGATTCGGGTGCAATGCTCACCTACAAAAGGATCAGAACGATGGTGATGACCGTGCTTATTGTCGTATGGCTGGTTTCTATTCTGGTACTGATAAGTTTTTCAATAAGGATAAATCTTGCGAGTATGAGGGCACGGAAAATCCTGGAGGAGGAAGAGCCTGCAAATGATATGGCAGGAGATGAGATAAGTGCCCTGAATGATACGCTGAATTCTGTCGGGGTCGATATGAGGGAGGCAAAGTACGAGCTTGAGCAGCATAAGAAATGCTATGAAAAATTCATGCCGAAGAATGTCGTGGAGTTACTTGGCGTGAAAGAAGCCTTTGACATAAATATCGAGAGCTGTTCCTCAAATGAACTCATAATGATGACGGTATCATTTAAGTTTGATGACAATCTTTATAACAGTGACACTCCGACCTTGTTCGCAAAGCTGAATAATCTGGTAGGGAGAGCATCGAGAATACTTGATGAACATGAGGGTACGGTGCTGAATTTCAGATATGACGGTTTTGTTGCCTTATTCAGGGAAAAAAGCAGTCAGGTTGTTATAGCTTCCATAAAGATAGTTCAGGAATTTCAGAATGAGGAGGATGTCAAGGTACATGTAGTCATTGATTCCGATATCGTATCAAGCGGTGTCATTGGAAACGAAAGGAAGATGCAGCCGATCGAGATTTCCAACAGCTTCAAAACCGCTGCCGCCCTTTTAAGCTTTTTTGACATGGCCGAGGCCGGAATACTCTGTACGGAAGAAATACATTCCCTGGTAAAGGAATATGACTACAGATATATAGGTAAGGTTAAGGAGAGAGAATCCGAGGTAAGGATTTACGAGATATTCAGCGGTGATCTGCCGGAGATACGTTCGAAGAAGGTTCTCACTGAGAAGAGCTTCCTCGATGCGGTATATTCGTTCTATGCGGGCGATTATAAAAAGGCAAGAGGAGAATTCCTGCAGGTTGTCAGGGAAAACGAACATGACGGCATCGCAAAATATTATCTCTATCTGGCAGACAGATTTGAAGGCAATGGAGAGCAACAGATCAGCTATATAGAGTGATAAGGAACAGAAGTGGGGGAAAGTATGTTTGAAGTATTGTTAGGCAGGCTAATAGCATCCTTGGGAATGGTGGCGAGGACCTTCAGGGCGTTCTTTATGCGCTTTGTGACCGGTATAGGTACCAGAATAAGAAGTGTTACCAGTATAAGCAGACACGCTTCAAAGCTCGCCCCCAAAGTTCTTGATGCAGCGGCATCTACAGGAAAAAAACCCGCAAAAAGAGAAGATTATATAGAAACGGGAAATCTTTTAATCTCGAAATCATTCCTTATAACCGTGCTCCTGACCATAATTATCGGAGCGATAGTAATAGCCACGATCGTCTGGCCCTGGATCGTAAGCACCTTTCTGACGAAGCATATGTGGGAGCGCGATGAGCTTGTAGGCGGCTATACGGGAAAGGTCATGCTCTATTATGATAAGGAAAAGACCATGCCCCTTTTTCAGGGAAGACTTGACAAGGGGACAAGGGTGGGGAAGGCCACGACTTATGATAAAAATAATGCAGAGACTTTTCTCGGAACCTATCTTGACGGAGAATTTGAGGGAAAGGGAAAAACCTTCAGCGGCGGACTTCCCGTTTACGATGGGGAGTTCAAGGCCGGCAAGTATGAGGGAGAGGGAATCCTTTATGACGAGAAGGGAATGGTTAAATACGAGGGAACCTTTACTGACGGGGAATACGAAGGCAAGGGTAAGCTTTACAAGAACGGGAACCTTATTTACGAGGGAACCTTTGAAAAGGGAGAGTACAACGGAAACGGAGTAGAATACTGGGTTAAGAAAAAGGTCTATGAGGGCAAATTCGAAAACGGTCTTTATGAAGGCAAGGGAAAACTCTATGAAAGGGGAGAAAAGGTTTACGAGGGTGATTTCTCGCAGGGGAAGAGATCCGGTCGCGGAGTAGCCTACAGGGACGGGAAGGTCTGCTATAAAGGGGACTTTGAGGACGATCTCTATAACGGAAGCGGGGTTGCCTACAATAAGAACGGTTCTATCGCCTTTAAGGGAGAGTTTGTAGACGGTTTCTATTCGGGAGACGGGGAACTGAGTTTAGAGTACGGTGATATCGTAAAGGGAAATTTTGATCACGGAAGCGTTGTCGGGGAAGCGAAGTGCTATCGCGACGGAAAGCTCTGGTATGAGGGAAGCTTAAAGAATTATATACCCGACGGAGAAGGGAAGATTTACAGTAATTCGGTAATGATCTATGACGGTCCCATCATGGCCGGAACCATTGACGGGGCGGCACTTACAGGACTTACGATGGACGAGGTGGCTGATATTTTTCAGAATAAGGGTGTCAGGAAGCTTGAAGAAGACGGTTTCAGCTTTAATTATCCGAAGCTCGGTGCAAGTGTCGTGTTTTCCTTTGCAACAGAGGATGATGAACCTCGGGTGAAGAGGTTTTTTCTTGAGAGTAATAAAAATACGGAGAAGCTAAAGCTGCTTGTCTGGGAGAAGGTCAAGGACTTTGAGAAATTCAGGGAAAGCGGTTATGAAGCCTTCAGCAATATGAACATCACCAAGGGGAAAAATAAGGATGGTTATTTTGCAACCTATATATCTGACAACTTCAAGCTGTCCTTTCTGAGCAAGAGGGAAGACGGAAATATCAGGACTTATGAATGGGAAGGCTTCGAAGCGGCCGAATCCGGGGAGCCGGCTGATGCGGCTGAGGAAACGAGTGTTACGGATGCTGCGGATGAGGCACAGGGAAAGATGAACGACCTGCTTGATAAGATAGGTATCGGAGCACCGGGCGATGATGCGGCAGACGCAGGTGCGGCGGCAGACGGTGCAGGTGCATCGTCAGGCGGAGCAGCAAGTGCGGCAGCAAGTGCAGCAGCAGGCGGAGCAGATGCGGCAACTGCGGCAGCAGCGCAGGCGGCAGCGACACAGACGGCAGCAGCTCAGGCAGCAGCGACACAGGCGGCAGCAGCAAACGCAGTGGCACAGACCGCAGCGGCAAATACGGCGGCGCAGCCGGCAGCAGCGGCGAAAAAAAGTCCGTATTATGGAACCGGTAAGGCAACAGAGGTTATCAAAAAAGCAGAAAAATCAAAAAGAAATACCGTAATAAAGAATATGGTCGTGTATTTCACAGCGGCTGAGAAGGTAACTGCCGCAAAGCAGAAAAATGAGCAGGTTGCCAAGGCAATAGAGAAGGCAAAGACTGACAAGAGCATGGGAGAGGATACGGAGGAGAGACTGAAAGAGCTTAATAAAAGCGCAAAGGCACTTCAGCTTGAAATAACAAGCCTGACAGCAGAAATGGCTCAATGTGCTTCCACGATATCGTCGCTTACGGGAGGCGACAATGGAAGTTCGGCTGATATGTCACAGGTCGTCACATTTTTTGACGTATCGGCAATAGATACTGAAAAGCTGTCACAGGCAGCAGTTAAGAATGCCCTTGCGAAAAACAGCGAGGAACACAAAGCTGCAATGGAGGCTTATAAGGACGCGGCAAAAAAAAATGCCATAAGGCTTGAAAAGGCTTTTGAAGAAAATGAAATGGACGAGAGGATATTCTTCACGGAGGAAGAACGTGATAATGATACAGACTACTACAGGATGGGTATTCAGTATAATGAACTGAAAGAAAACATAGAGGAACTGCTTAAGGATTTGTTCAAGATACAGAAGCCTGAAGAGACAGAGATAAACGATCAGGAAATTTACAAGCTTTTACAGACACAGATGATCGAGCTGCAGATCGCGTCACAGAGCATACAGATAGCAAAGGATAATTATGAGGACGCAGTGAAGGAGCAGGCAGCGGTTGAGAAAAAGTTCAAGATGGGTCAGGTCGGGGAAGATGCGCTGGAGGATGCAAAGATGCAGGTTATGGACAGCTGTACGGCTCTCTATTCGAATCTTTCCGATTTTACCACGGTTGCATCAGATATGAATGACGTATCCGGCGGCTATCTTTCCGAAAGCAGCGGCTGGATGGCAGATGCTTTTAAGGGTGATGAGTAATGGCGGATTATACGGCAATTTTTGAAACCGGAAATGCTTTAGTGGAAATGTTCAGGGATGCGCTGACACCGGAACCGGTGAGCAAGAGGGAGATGATTTCCCTTTGCAGCCCTTATGAAAGTGACAATAATGCATTAACGGTTCATTTATTTCATATCGAAGAGGACAGGCAGAACGGCATGCCCCGTTATGTTGCAGTCGGACAGGACAGGATGGAAATGGAGCCGACACGGCTTTTTGCCTATTACATAATCACCGCACATTCGACGGCTCCCTTGCAGGTAAGGGAAGCTGACACTTACAGAATAATAGGTGCGGCGATACAGGCGATCGCAGATTCGCCGGTTATCGACAGAAAGTATATGACGGGTTCGCTTGAAGCGGAAGCACCGACACTGTATGCGAGTGTTGAGAATTATGACATGGAAAAGATGCAGAAGGTCTGGAATAATCCGCAGATGCCGTATAAGGCATCGATTGTTGTGAAGGTTGCGGGCATTAACATCGAATCCAAGAGGTCGATGAAGATCAGCCGCGTTATGGACGCTGAGTTTGATGTGCAGCATAAGCCTAAGCCTAATCCGTCATAATAATATGAACAATCCAAATGGGAACGCTTGCGCTGCGGGAAAAAACGCAGCGGTACTAACGCGGTGATTATTGTGAGGGGTGCTGTTTTGCGAAAATGATTTTTCGATTTTGGAGGGGCGAGAAGGGTGTTTAGTCATAGGGTTTCGGCGATTTTCAGGATTACGGACAGCTTTACGGAAGAGCCGATTGCGAATGGGATTTTTAAGGCAAAGCTGGATGGAAGAGCTGTGAAGCTTTTATATAAGGGTGACGGGTATTTCCTTTTGATGAACTGTGAGGGCGGTACTCATGAGATAGAGTTCGAGAGCAGTATTTATCTGAAGGAAAAACTTGGCTTCGAGCTGAAGGCTGCCGTAGAGACTTTTGTTTTGACCTTAAAGCCGGCAGAGCGATATCCCTACGGAGCGAATGCGAAGACCTTCGAGGGAGAGGCAAAGGGTGACTTTGTCTGGATCGCACCGATAAGGACGGGCGCGGAGCTAAAGATCGCGGAAGCGGAAGCCAAAGCGGGGGCAGATGAGGCGGCGGTATTCGTTCCCGCATCAATGTCGAAACACAGCTATCCCGACAATTTCCTGATTTCGGACGCGGATGCAAAGGAGATAGTCTGTATCGGGAAAATAGACGAAGGAAAGGCAAAACTGACAGAAGTACTGAAAAATCCGCATAAACGCGGTACAAAGCTCTACCACGCAATAAGAGTCAAAACAGAAGAAGGCCGGTACAGGGCAATATTTAGAAATATAGATAGTGTGGAAGTTTATGAAATATAGGAGCCTTTTTTGCCGCCGGCTGCCAAATCGAATGATTTGAGCAACGGCGCTGCAAAAACGGACATCCGACGTCATTTTGTCAGAA
>CAJOPI010000050.1 GCA_905236275.1 uncultured Lachnospiraceae bacterium
TCTTGCACAGGCTGGTCAGTCGATGCTGGCTCAGGCTAATCAGCTCAACCAGGGTGTTCTTTCAATACTTGGCTAATATCTGCAAAATAGTGGATGACTGTTTGGAACTTAAGAGCTACCAGAAAGGGGGACGCGAGAGCGTTCCCTTTTTGTTGTGCTTAAATTTATACGATTAACGTATTCCCATGATGTTATAATGAAAGGGATCATAATAAGTATTTCCGGAGGGGATTATTGTGGGAAAAAATATGGAATTTCCGGACGGATGGTTTCATGATGAGGTTAGGGACGACTTTTATGTTGATGGACTGATGAAATGCCATTGGGCTGCATGTCTGGAGGTCTTTGCCGAAGTAGAAAAGATATGTAAACGTCATGAGCTTAAAATATTTGCCGACTGTGGGACACTTCTGGGAGCAGTACGACATTGCGGATTTATTCCCTGGGATGATGACATGGATTTTGCGATGTTCAGGGATGATTTCCTGAAACTGAAACAATATGCAAGGGAAGAGCTTCCGGATGGATATCTGGTTGCAGACTATCATGAACTTGACAATGATCTTCTTATCCTCTGGATTGCCAATACGAATGGAATGCATACGGAAGAGGAATGGCTTGAAAACTACCATGATTTTCCCTATCCTGCAAGCGTGGATATCTTTCCGCTTGATTTTATAGCTTCTGATCCTGACGAGGAAAATCTTAGAAGAGAAATAGCAAAAGCAGTATATGATGCGGGAACAGCGGAAAGAGATGAAAATGCGACGGGGGAGGACATAGCAGAGGTTATAGCTGTGGTGGAAGAACTTACAGGTGCGAAGATAGATCCGGAACGTTCGCTCAGAATACAGATGTTTGAGCTTGCAGAGCAGCTTTACTCCCTCTATGGAAGAGAGGATGCCGAAGAGGTTGCTCTGATGCACTACTGGACTAAGGAAAACAGCCATAAGTACAATATGCATTTGTTTGATGATATAATACGGCTGCCTTTCGAGAACACCTCAATACCTGTTCCGGCACGATATGACGAGATCCTGAAAATTGAATATGGCGATTATATGCGTATAGTCAGAGGACAGGCAGAACATGAATATCCGGCTTATGAGAAGTATGAGCGACAGCTGGAGGATAGGGATAAAAGCTATAAATTCCCCTATAGATATTATTATGAAGAGACTGTGGAACTCGAAAGAGAAGAGATAAAAGAAGCTGCTGAAAGGAAAAGAAAGGAAATTCTTTTTATCGTTTACAAGGCATCAGACTGGGATGGTCTTGATTATGCATGGGAGAAGGAAAAAGAGAAAGAGGAAAATGATGTTTTTGTAATGCCGGTTCCATGGTTTGATAAATCATCCTATGGAGGATTTAAGAAAAGACATTATGAAGGAGAGGATTTTCCGGAAAAACTTACTAAGCTGAATTATTCTGAATATGATATCGAGAAAAGACACCCTGATGTCATATATTTTCAGAATCCAAATGATGACTGCGACTATACCGTATCAGTCTTAGAGGATTTTTACTCAGACAGATTGAAGAGGTTTACGGACAGACTTATATGTATACCGTATCCGATACCTAAAGAGATTCCCACAGGAGATATTACGGGAACAAAAACCGTAGAATTTCTGGCGAGAAAGCCCGGAATTATTAATTCAGACAGGGTTCTTCTTCCGACGGAGAATATGAGGAATAATTATATAGAAGAACTGGTACGTTTTACGGGAGAGGATAAACGCGAAATCTGGGAAAGGAAGCTTGGAATAGCAGAGCAAAGGACAGTCAGTTTTTCGGAGGAAGCCGGACTTTGTGAAAAATGGAAGGAACAGAACGGTCTCAAAGGCAGAAAAATTATTTTTTATTATACGAGCGTCAGCTGTATGTTAAAGAATGATTTTGGAATGATTGATAAGTTAAGAAAGGTTTTCGATATATTTTTGGAAAACCGGGAGAAAATTGCAGTGATATGGCAGCCTGACAGAATGATAGAAAGAACCGTACCAGCCGCACGACCTGAGCTTTGGACAGAATACCTGAAGGTTATAGCTGAATACAAAGAGTCGGGAATAGGCATATTTGATGCAGACGGAGATATCAAAAATGCCCTGCTGATGTCGGACGCATATTATGGAGATCCGGGACCGGAGGTTGAAAGATTCAGGCTTGCAGGGAAACCTGTCATGATCGAGGATTGCTCAATCCTTTGAAACTGTCAGAAGACAGTGTTCAGGATTTTTTCAACGCCCTTTGCCCAGGTATAGCAGTTGCTTACGCGACGGTAGCCATTGACCGCAATCTGAAGTCGTTCTTCGTCATGATGGAGATAATAGTTTACAAGCCCGGGGATTTCCTCTAAGTTATGATAAACTATGATTTCGCTGCCTATGTCAAAAAGCTCTTCGATTTCGCTCTGATAGTTCGTAAGACAGAAGCTGCACATTCCGAGAATATCAAAAACCCTTAAAGGAATCCCGGAGGATATTGTATGCAGGGTTATTGACATATTTATCTTGCTAAGGAAGTAGGCTTTTTGCAGCTCTGTTTCATAGTCGAGGGAAGGACGGGATTCAAGTCCCTTGATTTGGCTTATTCCTGTCTGGGCATAATGGCGTACTCCGAACGGCAGAAGGCTTCTCAGCATTTCTTCGCGTTCGAGCGAAGACAGATGGTAGGAAAGAATGGCTTCGTAATAAATTTTTTCATCTATGGGACTGCTTGCCTTTGAATGTTTCCGAAAGATTGACAGAACTTCAGGAGTGAGTGCCTCATTGATTGTCCTCTGTCCGTTCCAGATACCGAAAGCCTTATCGCAGATTGAGGACATAATCTGTACCTCATCTTCTGTCATGAGCTCCAGATAGTTTTTATAAATATCCTTCCAATGTTTGTGAAGAATGTTTCCTACAAAGGAGACATCGCAGGAATATTTTTTTTCATCAGCCTCGGTGATATTGATCAGGGCAGAACGGGAAATGTTTGCAGCAAGAGGAAGATGAACTACATTAGACACACCTTTTTTTATCAAAAAGTCAGCCTGATTTTTGTCAAAAGAGAAAATAAAATTACAGTTGTTCATTACACTTGCATGATGAAGTGAGGAAAGGGGCATATCGTAGGTCCATGCCGCATAGGGGATTGAGAGGCTTTCGCATACATTTGAAACGGTAGGCGAATAATTCTGCGAAAGGACTATATCGGTAGGAGCTTCTTTTACAAAGGAGAGGAATTTTTCATATTCGTCAGGGTCGTCGCTTACGCAGTGCGGCATATCATAAGCGCGGCAGTCGAGTTCAAGTTCGGAAATGCCCCATAATAAATTGTGGATACCCATGTCGATGAAGCCGACATATACTGCATGGATTGATTTGATTTTGTTCTTTGTATTCATAGGGTGTCCTTTCGTTAAAGCTTCGTGCCTGTTTATGAACAGCTTCTTAGCCTTCGATTATACCAAGAATCCTAAGCAGTCCTGCTGACCAGGTATAATTGTCACGTACCTTGTAATAGCCGCTGGCAGCTATTTTCATGCGTTCTTCATCATGCTTTAAGTAATAGCCGACAAGCTCAGGGATTTCGTCTAGACTTCTGTAAACAACCAGATCCTTTCCGGGTTCAAACAGTTCCTCAATCTCGGTTTGGTAGTTGGTTATACAGAAGCTGCACATTCCAAGTATATCAAAAACTCTAAGAGGGATAGCGGATTGTATGGAATGCAGGGTTATTGACATATTTATTTTACTGAGAAAATAGGCTTTTGGAAGCTCGTGTTCATATTCAATGGTCGGGCGTAAATCAATGCCGTCGATATCGACCTTTTCTGCTGTACTGTAGAGACGGACATTGAAGGGCATAAGGGATTTCAGCATTGCAATCCGTTCCGTAGCCGAAATGTGATATGCCAGTGTAGCCTCGTAGAGCAGATTTTCATATTCGAGGTTGTTTCCGTTTATCCTGAGATGTTTTTTCAGGTCGGAGAGCAGGTTTGGTGTGATCCCTGCCGCGATTCTGTTTACACCGTCCCATTTACCGTAGGTTTGGTCTATGAGTTCAGTGAGGTCGTGCCGGCTTTCTTCGGATATTCTTTTGATGAATTCGTCATAGAAATCTTTTTGGTTCAGGGGAAATATATTTCCCACGAAAGAAACGTCACAACTGTATTTCTTCTCATCCTCAGCATCAATGATGACGGAGTTTGAACGGGTGATATTTGCGGCCAGAGGCAGATGATATAGATTCTGAACGGAATTTCGCTTTAAGATATTTACATAGCTTTTATCAAAGACGAAAATATAGTTGCAGGAATTGTAAACACTTGGGTGATGCAGTGCAGGCAGGGGCATATCAAAAGTCCAGGAAGCATAAGGAATGGATAATTCCTGACAGGCATTCGAAACGGAAGGTGAGAAATCGTGGGTAAATACAATATCTGTAGGAGCTTCTTTTATGAATTGTATGAGTTTTTCTGTCTCTTCACTGCTATCCTCGCAATTTGCACAGCTCATATCGTAGGCGCGTGTTTCAAGTCCAAGCTCGATGGCTGCCCAGAGGATTTCCATCATTCCGCCTTCGAAGTATACAAAAACCGCATTTTTTATCTTTGACATTATGAGATTACCTCGTTTATAGAAATAGTTCAGAAATTTCCTGCTATAAATTTATCGGACATAAATTCCATTTTCTAAAGGGTATGGAGGATAACAAAGGAGTTTTTTATGGATAAAAAAATTGCCGTATTCATGTGCTGCTATAATCATGGGAAATACGTCGGAGAGGCGATAGAATCAATATTGGCTCAGACCTACCGGAATTGGGAATTGTGGATTGCCAACGATGGTTCGACGGATAACTCTTCGGAAGTGATTTCGTCATATAAGGATAAGAGGATACATTTCTATGATTCAAAAGAGAATACGGCTATTGCAGGAGTGCAGGATAAGTTATTGGAAATGATTGAAGGAACGGAATATGACTACATAATAAAGACTGATTCCGACGATAAATGGCGTTCAGACAGATTGGAAAAAGAAGTTTCCATACTTGAAAACCATCCCTGCTATGGGGCTTGTGCGTCCTGGGATAAAGTTATTTTCGGGGAACAGACTGAAAATGACGATTACAGAGGTTTTACAGAGTATTCACACCAGAAAAATGATTCAAGATATTCACTTTTAAGGAAAGCGCTGACAGAAGGAAATTTCTTCAATTCCTGCTCTGTAATGGTGAGGAGAAATGTTTTCAGGGAAATGGGCGGCTATAATCAGTATTTTATAAGATTTGCGGATTTCAGACTTTTCCTAAATATTTTATTAAAATATCCGATATACATAGTTGAAGAGCCCTTGGTATATTACAGACGTCATGAAACTAATATATCAAGAAATTCCAAAGGCAGATCTATTGCAGACTGGAATGAATTGTTTTTTCTCTATAGGGATTTGTTCCGAAAAATGAGCAGGAAGGATTTCTTTAATATTTTTTACGGGGAACTGATTTTTGAGGACAGTTCTGAAGGAGCTTATGAAGCAGCTAAAATCTTTCTTTTCTGCTCGCTATATGGAATACGGGAAAGGACAGTATTTTCTCAGATGGCGATGGAGTGCTGGTATAAATACTCGGGAAATCCGGAGGCTATGAGAATTTTAAAGGAAAGATATGGTTTAAGCAATAAATTTCTGAATTTGCTTGAAGCAAGCTGTGGAACTCCGTTAATAATTCCCGATATAGAAGATGAACCGACAATGCCCGTCTTTGAAACAGTTTTTATAAAGAATTTTTTTGACGAAAAAGATGGGGGAAGCGGAATTGGTAGATTTATATGCAATCCTTTTTACCGTCTCAGTCTTCTTATAAAAAAGACCAATTCAGATAACGAAACAGCTGACCTCATGATGAAGGAAATATATACGGCGAGAGCATATAAACTTATGGAAAAAACGGATAGAAGAATACATATAATCAGTGGAACAGACTATAGGGATAGGATACAGGGAATCGTTGATGAATTTGCCGATGAATATAAGGTTTATGTCAGTTTCGTAGTCAAAAAGAGCGATTATTTTACGAGTTTTGAAGAAGAGGAATACGTGTTCAAAAATGCGAATTATGTGAAGCTTTATGATTACAAAAATTGCCGATTGTTTTTCGGGAAAGAGACAGGAGTGGAAGCGGATATTATATATTACGTTGATTGTCTGGGCGACGACTATGAAACAGGCGATATGGTAAGAAGGACAAATCTGGAGGTTACACAGATGGCGTTGATAGATGAGAAGAAGTTTAAGGACAGGGATGAACTTCAGGCATTGATGCTGACAATAGGGAATGTTGATCTTCTTTGAAGGAATGAATATAGATGAAAAATATCTGTTTTATAATTTGCTATAATGACGAATTGCTGCTGAGCGAATCTAAACTGTATATTGAAAGACTGTATCTGCCGGAAGGGTATGGCGTGGATATTATAACCGTTTCGGAGGCTGATTCCATGTGCAGCGCCTATAATGCCGCTATGAGGGAGAGCAGCGCTGAAATAAAAGTATATCTTCATCAGGATACCTTTATAGTCAACAGATATTTTCTCTATAATCTTATTGATATTTTTGAGATAAGTCCGCTGATCGGTATGATAGGAATGGTTGGAACGCCGAGGCTTCCTGATTCTGCAATAATGTGGGCGGGCAGCAGGTTCGGGAAAAGTCCGGTCGGTGAAGAAACGGAATATATAGATGAAAGAATTGATGAAAACAGCTCTTTATATGAATCGGCAGCGATAGATGGTTTTTTAATAGCAACTTCCGTTGATATAACCTGGCGGGAGGACATTTTTGACGGATTTGATTTTTATGATATCTCACAGGCGTTTGAATACAGACGGAAAGGTTATTTTGTCTATACTCCGGAGCAGAGAATGCCTTGGTGTATACATTCTGACGGGAAGGCAGTAAATCTCGGTAACTATAATGCTGCAAGAAAAAAATTCCTTGAAGAATACAAAAAGGAAGAATTTTGCCTTAACAGTTATGAGGAATATGACAACGCTCTTGAAATAATCTTCGAAGAACAATTATCCGAATTTGAGAATAATAAATCAGAATACAGACTGAGGAAGAAAAGCTTTAAGGAAGAGGTAGACAGGGCTATAGCCTCCAAAGATTATCAGAAGATTATTACGTTATACGGAGATTTTGAGAGGGGAAGAGCTGAAAATGATTTCCTGAATCCGGCAGATTATGTGCGATTTGGAGAAATTGTTAAGATTATGGAGAAGGAATGTAGTCGCGGAAAGGTCATATTTACTTCAGATGTCGATAGTTTTGATGAACTTATAAGAAAATTCAGAAAGATAGAATTATACCTTAGAAGATTTGAATTCGACTTTAATGATGAGATATATGAGGAGGTTCGGGAATATATTTGCTTGGGAACTGTTTCAGACTTTGCTATAGAGATAATTCTCGACTCGGAAGTGGCAGGACTTGGAAATAAGAATAGGATAAGAGAAAGGGTATATAAATATGACGGTAAGTAAAATTTTATTACTCAGACAGGCAAATCCGTTTAATGCTTTTTACTCTTTTACAGATTCGGTGATAAAGGAGCTTGACAGGCATGGAATCGAATGGGAGAGCGTGGAAATAACGCACCCCATAGAAGAAAGCGCTATTGAAATCAGAAAGAAACTGACAGAGGGAATTGACGCTGTTCTGACCTTCAATTCGGACGGATTGCACAATCTGACGGAAGGGGGAACAAGCATATATGATAAGTATGGCGTTCCCTTCTACAACTGGATTGTCGACAATCCCATTGATAATGGCGCATGGTGGAGCAGCAGCTGTAAAAACTTTTATATACTCTGTATGGACAGGTATCATCTATCCTATATAAAGAATAATTTTCCTCATGTCAGAGATGCTTATTTCCTGCCGCTTGGCGGTCTGGAGGCTGAACCTCCTATGGAGGAAACTTTTCAAAGGGCGTATGATGTTGTTTTTTCGGGAAGTCTTGCTTCTCTCAATAAGAAAATCGATGAAATAAACAGCTATCCTGAAGAACAGAAGATTTTTATATATGATCTTATAGACTATTCTATTGCAAATCCTGAAGTTGATATAAATGCTGCTTCGGAGATAGTTCTTAAGGATTTACTTGGATATTCGGATTTGGGTGAAGAGAGTATAGGCTTTGTGCGAATCAGTGCAAGTGAAGCCAATTTTTTTCTGAAAACCTATTTTCGCGCAAAAGTTTTGAAGGAGCTTGTAAATTCAAAGATCAACCTTCATATATTCGGAACAGGAAGTGAGATTATTGGGGATGGTCAGGGCTGTACACATTATCATGAAGCCGTAGCTTTTTCAAAGACGGCGGATATCTTTAAGAACAGTAAAATCCTCTTGAATGTCATGCCCTGCTTCAAGGATGGAACTCATGACAGGATATCAAGTGGCATGCTTAATAAAAATCTGATTTTGACTGACAGGAGCAAATATCTTGATGAATTTCCCGGTGAGATGTTATATTTTTATGATATAGGGCGACCGGAGGGGCTTGCAGAAAAAATATCAGAGATATTGTATAATCAGGTAAAATATCGTGACTGGGTTGAAAGAGCTTATGAATACGGAAAAGAAAACTACTCATGGGAAAAGACGGTTGAAAAACTGATAGAAATTATCTCACTAAGGAACTGTTCATAAAAAAGTTGAGCAATTTTCACAAGTAAATGTTCAAGTTATTTTGTAACAGTTCCTTAATGAACAAACGTAAATTTACGCTTAAAGGAAATCGGATATGGGAGAGATTGCGTTTATCATATGTTACAATGATAAGATTTTACTTGAAGAATGTAAAATGTACCTGAACAGATTATATGTCCCGGAAGGTTTTAGCATCGATATAATAACCGTTGCGGAAGCTCCGTCAATGTGTGCGGGATACAATGCTGCGATGAAATCTTCCGATGCGGAGATAAAGGTCTATATACATCAGGATACATTTATTGTAAACAGATATTTTCTCTATAACATAAATTATATATTTAAGAGTGATGAGCAAATAGGAATAATTGGAATCGTAGGAACGGATAATCTTCCTGACTCTGCTGTATGGTGGGAAGGAAATATAAAAGGGAGTCTGCCTTTTACAAGGGAAGAATATCGAGACGAAAAAATTACGGATAGGACAGAAGTATTTGAAACAGTGGTGGTTGACGGCTTTTTGATTGCAACCTCAAAAGATATAGAATGGAGAGAAGACATATTCAAGGGATTTGATTTTTATGATCTGTCTCAGTGCTTTGAATTCAGAAGACGCGGATTTAAGACTGTGACTGTAAAACAAACAATACCTTGGTGTATTCACGCAGACGGTTATTTCATGGATTTGGAAAATTACTCTGATACAAGAAATGCTTTTTATATGGAATATGGCAGGGATGATTTTTCACTGGATGGACGAAAATGCAATCTCTTAAATGGTGTACAGAAGTCATCTGCGTTTGATGATTATAATTCTAAAAAAGATGAATATAATAAATTTCAATCGACTTTTGAAAATAATATTTCAGATGCGTTAAAACGCTGCGATTATGAGGCGGTTTCGGAATTATATTTAGAATCTGTGAATTATATAGGCAGGAAGGAATTGACGGGAAATATTTCGGCAGATTACCTGAGATTTATGGTTATAATGGATATATATCTTGCAGAAAGTGAGAGAGGGGAAAGCTTTATTCTAAAAAATGCTGAAAACATAAGCGAATTACTTGGAAAGTTCAGAAAAACTGAAATATATCTCAGAAGGTTTGAATATGACTTTGATGATTACAAAGAGCATGAAGAAAGCTTTGGTTTTATTAAACGGGAAAAAATTTCAGCTTATGCCATTGAAGAGTTTCTAAAGGCAGAGGTTGCACAGCTGGGTAACGTTGACAGGATCAGGAACAAAGCCGCTCATGGACGGTAAATACCTGCCTTATCCGAAGGAAACACTTGATGTATTGGCAAGAGGAACTGACTTTGCGGGCGCACGACCTGTATGTTTGAACGGTCTAAAGATGCTTTAGTGCTTATTGCCCGAAGAATTTTAAATGAGGAAAAATAAAATGAACGACGGCGAAATTAGGTCTTTATTCGGAGCTGTAAAAAAAACGAAAAGTATTATGGTAGACTCATTCATTACAAATGGGACTGAAGCCTCTGAATTAAATAATCCGAAAAATTATTTCGAATTACTAAAAAATTTCATGTTTGTATACGGAATGTTTGCAAGAAATCCCTCGAAAATAGAAAAAGCTTATAGAGATATACTTGAAAGATATAATAATACAGACAGGACTTTTTTTGACGAAAATTTCATGGAATCA
>CAJOPI010000051.1 GCA_905236275.1 uncultured Lachnospiraceae bacterium
AAATCGAATGATTTGAGCAACGGCGCTGCAAAAACGGACATCCGACGTCATTTTGTCAGAAATAAAACTATGTTTTATAGAGGAGGATATGAAATGAAAAAGAAGATCATGGCAGTCGTGCTGATGCTTGTTATGCTATGCACCCTGACTGCCGGCACAAATGTTTCTGCGATTGCAGCATCGGGAGTAGTGAGAAATACCATATTTACTTCCATGTCAGACATGAAGGCGAAGCTTGGAGCCAACAGCAACATAGACTGGTCGGAGGTTTATCTGACTGAGCCTGAAAATGCCTACTGGACTTTTGCGGACCAGACAAAACCGGATTCCACAGCACTTACAATTGATATCGCGAAGAACATCTACCGAAGTCTTGAAATGCTTCTGGATAACGGATATACCTTAGACTACAACAGCCTTGCAGCGTATTGCGCGGAGTATCTTGAGAAAAAAGAGGGAGTTCCGGATTCGTTTTACAATATCATGAGTGACTGCCTTAACAATCCATACCTTTTGAACAAGCCGGCGGCAACAGTTACGGCGACTACCTACAACGGTCGTGATTATTCAAAGGTATTTGATGCTTCTTATTATGCAGCAGCTTATCCCAACGTGGCGGCTTCGGTCGGGAATGACCCCGCGGAGCTTTTGAGGGATTTTGTTGAAAATGGTATAAACAGCGGAAGAGTCGGAAATGCTTCTTTTAATGTAAATACCTATGCGGCACAGGTCGATGCTCAAGTTCTTGAAAGCAAAAAGAATTCATCGGCTTATAAGGCTCTTGGAGATGGGGCAGCAGCACCTCTCGGAGTTTACAGCTACAGCCTTGCAAATTATTACGGAAGATATCTCGGACATTATAATTCACTTGCGGCTGACAGTGGAAACAGTTCGGAAAGCGCACCTGAAAAAGATACGGGAACCTCTGCAAAGACAGCGACAGCTACCTATACCGAAAACAGTACCGTAAGTGTCTATACAGGCGAAAACATAAGCAGTGAAATCGCAAATCAGCGACCGATTGCGATTATGATTCCTACGGATTCCACAGCACAGCCATCATATGGAATAGGGCTTGCAGATGTTCTCTATGAGATTATGGAAGAAGGCGGAATTTCAAGGCAGATGGCAATAATTCCTGACTGGAAGGGTTATTCAAGACTTGGAAATATAAGAAGCTGTCGTCTTTATTATATAGCTGCCGCAAGGGAATGGGACCCGATACTTATCCATTTCGGCGGAGTAGCCTATATGAAGGGCACTATAAATGCTGCTGATATAAATAACATTTCGGGAACCTATGAGTATGGAACCGGCGGAAAGGCACCGGGTGCCGGATATTTCTTTAGAACTACAGACAGAAATGCACCGCATAATGCTTATATTTCCTCGGAGGGAATTGAGAAGGCATGCGCAAAGCTTGGCTATCAGACATCTTTAAGACAGGGCTATTATAATGCGAAGCATTTTACTTTTGCAGATGGGGTTAATGATCTGAGTCAGTATTCATCGGCACAGTCGGCTTCGAAAATTGATCTTTCAAGTGTGTTCTCTTATACCAAGACTTCACTCGACTATGATGCTTCAAGCGGACTTTACAAGAAGAATCTGCATGGAAAGGCACAGACGGATGCCATAAGTGGAAAACAGCTTACCTTTACGAATGTCGTTATCCAGAATACTGCATGGCAACAGCTGGATAAGAAGGGCTATCTCGGATTTGATATGATAGATACAAGTCATGACGGCTGGTTCTGTACAAAGGGCAAGGCTATCCATGTTACATGGAAGAAGACTTCTGATTATTCACCTACTGTTTATTATGATGATGCAGGAAATGAAGTTCAGTTCAACAGAGGTAAAACCTATATAGCTGTTGCGCAGGATGGAAAAGCGGTTAAGTTTAACTAAAAAAGAAGGCGACCGGTATTTTTGGAAGCGGTCGCCTTCTTTACATTCAGATATTTTTGACTATCTTCAGGTGCTCGTCATGAGCCGCATTTATTTCATTTTCATCCGGGAATTGCTTCCTTATTTCCAAAAACTGGTCATAACACAATTCAAAAGCATCGACACATTTTGGAGAAAACTGACTGCCTTTATTTCTGATTATTTCATCTTTAGCCTGAGAACAGGGCCATGGTTCTTTGTAGCTTCTCCTGCTTGTGAGTGCGTCGAATACATCTGCGATCGCAACTATCTGTGCAAGCTCGGAGGTCTGGTTTCCTTTGAGTCCCATAATATAGCCTTTTCCATCCCAGCGCTCATGATGTTCCTTTGCAATGATACGTGCCTTCTTCATGATTCCGCCGCCTGTATGCGCAAGAAGCTTTTCACCATAAGCGACATGCTTTTTGATTTCGTTGTATTCTTCGTCAGTCAAAGCACCGGGCTTTTCGATGATATCGTTTGAAACCATGAGTTTACCAATATCATGCATCATTGAGGCAAGCCGTATCTCTTCGACAGCTTCATCGGGATATCCGAGCTTTTTAGCTAAAACAGCCGTATAGCCGGCAACTCTTTTTACGTGATTTCCGGTTTCACCTGACTTGTTGCTTACAATTTCGGAGAAAGTAAGAATAACACCTTCCTGTGATTTCATCAGTTCTCCTGTTAGAAAATCCTGTATCTCCATATCCTGTTGTATATGTATGGTTCTTTGCATGATTCGAAGAAGCAGCTTGCTTATCATTACGGAGCTTATAAAAAGGATCAGACAGAAATAGGTGTTTAATGAGTACTGGATTGCGTTGTAGCCTCCGTAAGCACCTGTTTCGGGAGATTTGAAACATATAAGTGCGAGGTGCAAAGGCATTGGAACAGCAACTGCAATCACGTTTTTTGTTGGGGTGTAATATTTTGAATGTTTTATGGCGTAGACAACATCCTTATGCAGATAGAAAAAGCCAAATAAATACATGGCAAATTCAAGTGCGTACCTTGCAGGGGGATTGTGCTCAAACATGATTCCTATACAGTCTATCATTGAAAAAAGCATATACTGACCAAGCGCGATTTCAAAATTTAAGCTGCTGATTCTGTAATAGACGTAAAAGGCTATCGAAATAAGAATAAAATAGATTATGAAGGTATAAACTCTTGCATTGGTCCGGGGCATTGCCCTGAGAAAGTTAAGAATAGGTATATTATAAAGGTGACGGTCGAAATAAGGTGCCACAAAAAGGCGTATGATAAATGTTACAAATTCGAATGAACAGGGAATCAGGCATAACGCGAAGTAAATTTTTTCTTTGAAGGATATATTTCTTTTCTGATTCTGAAAGTAAATATTTTGCAGGATAAATAAAAGCAGCGTTAATAATAATGGAAGATTTGTCAATATAAGCGAATTATGCGCCACTTTTTCACCTCCAAAGAAAAGAAAACAAAGCGATACACATCTATCATAACACTTAAATGCCTTTTGATGTTGTATTTAATGATGCACATATATGTTGATGTTAAGGTCAAAAGTGATGTCAGGAACTGGAGAAGGGGCAGCGTTTATGACGCTGCCTTAAGAACATTGCTTTTGAATTCAGGTCTGCTAAGCTCAATAATCAGCATGATAATGCATACAGCCGCTGCTATAAAATCAGTGGCTGCACCCGCATAGAGGATTCCGTCTATCCCGAAAAACATAGGGAAAAGAATAAGCAGCGGCAGGTAAAATATAACCTGTCGTGTCAGCGATAAGAATATTCCTTTTATCGGTTTACCAATTGATGAAAAGAAATTTGAAATAATCGGTTGTATAAAATAGGTCCAGATAAAGAAATAGTAAATCTTTATATATCTGACACCGAAGGCAAAATAATCCTCAGAGCCGTTTCCGAACAGGGCAATAAGCTGATGCGGAAAAATCTGGAATATTAAAAATCCTATTATACAGACGACTGCACCGGATTTCAAAGCAAGAAAGAGAGCTTTTTTAACCCTGTCGTAATTTCCCGCACCGTAATTGAAGCTTGCAATGGGCTGCAGTCCCTGTGAAAGTCCGATGACGATTGAAATCATTATCTGCATACATTTAAGCGAAACACCGGACACTGCAAGTGGAATGGAATTACCATAGGGTGAAAGAGCTCCGTAATGGTTAAGGCTTTTATTCAAAACTATCGCGAGGAGCATCATCGCCAGCTGATTAAAGCAGTTTGCAGCACCTAAAGATGCAATCTCGAAAATACGTGATAATCTTGGTATGAAGGAAGCAAAATCAAGCCTGACAGTTTTGTAATGCAGGAAGTACCAACCGCCCATGACGGCAGAAACAACCTGACCGATAACCGTAGCAAGTCCGGCTCCGAACATTCCCCAATTGAATCCGAAGATAAAAAGAGGGTCTAAAATTACGTTAATAATTGCACCCGTAAGGTTTATCTTCATCGAATATTTCGGACTTCCGTCGGCACGTATGAGATGTGTTGAGCCGGCAGCAAATATCTGAAAAGGAAAACCGACAGAGGTGATTTTTAAATAACTCTTTGCCAGAGGAAGCACATTATCCGGAGCACCGAAGAATTTTAAAAGCGAGTCACAGGTTATCTGACAGAATACTGAGATGACCAGACCGACTATAAGCATGGCAGTTGCAGCATTTCCGATATAATATTTTGCGCCGTCTTTTTCACCTTTTCCCATTCGCAGGTTAAAATTTGAAGCACCTCCGATTCCAAAAAGAAGCGCGCAGGATATACAGGCGGGAACCAATGGGTATACAACATTTGTGGCTGCATTTCCAAGCTCTCCGATAGCCTGACCTATAAAAAACTGGTCCACAAGATTATATAAAGAGCTTACCAGCATTGCGATTATGCTTGGAATGGCAAAAGCTTTGAGGAGTTCAGGTATCTCCTTGCTTCCAAGCGGGTTTCCCATTTTATTTTCTTTATTTTCACTCATTTTGATCTTACTCCGATAATAATTCATGTCGATGGATTAGCAAACATATCTAAAATAGCACGATTGTTCTGTTAATTCAATAGCCCGTTTTTCTATTAGTAATAATTTTTCTCGTTTTGTTTATTTTGTCTTATTTATGTGATATAGTAAATATGACGGATATTGCGCGTGATAAGGATGGATATTTGTATATAATTCCGAACAATGTATAAGGACAGGTGGTAAAAATGGTAGATTATACTGAAGGATCGGGGAAACAGTATCATACAGGAGTGGGTCCTGAAGATATCGGAAAATATGTTATATTACCCGGTGATCCGAAGCGATGTGCATTGATAGCGAAGCATTTCGAAAATGCAGAACTCATGGCTGACAGCCGCGAATATGTTACTTATACCGGAATGCTTGCGGGAGAGAAGGTCAGTGTGACTTCTACCGGAATAGGCGGGCCTTCAGCGTCAATCGCGATTGAAGAATTGTCAAAATGCGGTGCGCATACATTTATAAGAGTAGGTACCTGTGGCGGAATGCAGGATGACGTGGAAGGAGGGGATCTTGTAATTGCATCCGGTGCTGTCAGGATGGAAGGAACAAGTCGGGAATTCGCGCCCATTGAATATCCGGCAGTTGCTGACTGGAAGGTTCTGAATGCGCTTTTGAGCTCTGCCGAAAAGAAAAAGATTCGTTACCATGTCGGGGTTGTTCAGAGTAAGGATTCTTTTTTCGGACAGCATGAGCCGGAAGTCATGCCTGTAAGCTATGAACTCGAAAACAAGTGGAATGCATGGCTTAGAATGGGATGTCTTGCGAGTGAAATGGAGTCGGCTGCCCTTTTCATAGCGGGTTCATTCCTCAGAGTGAGAGTGGGGTCCTGTTTTCTTGTAGTTGCAAACCAGGAAAGAGCAAAGAAGGGACTTCCCAATAAACAGGTTCATGATGTTGAAATTGCTGTAGAAACTGCTGTTGGGGCATTGAAAGAATTGATTGAATGTGATAGAATCTAAAATTGTGCCTGTAAAAATACAATTGTTTAATGGATACAGGTACGGTGTATTTTTAAGGAGGATGAAAGTTAAAATGAAAAAAATTTTTGCTTTAATGGTGTGCGCTGTTATGG
>CAJOPI010000052.1 GCA_905236275.1 uncultured Lachnospiraceae bacterium
AAATCGAATGATTTGAGCAACGGCGCTGCAAAAACGGACATCCGACGTCATTTTGTCAGAAATAAAACTATGTTTTATAGAGGAGGAAACAACAGCATGGTATTAACTGGTGCTGAGATTGTAATAGAAGTTCTGAAAGAGCAGGGAGTAGACACCGTATTCGGCTATCCCGGCGGTTCGATCCTGAATATCTACGATGCTCTTTATAAAAGCTCAGACAGCATTAGGCATATCCTGACCTCACATGAGCAGGGCGCAGCACATGCAGCCGACGGATATGCAAGGGCAACGGGAAAAGTCGGTGTCTGTATGGCAACCTCGGGTCCCGGTGCCACAAATCTTGTGACGGGTATCGCAACGGCAATGATGGATTCGGTTCCTATGGTGGCGATAACGGCTAATGTCGGCCTGCCGCTTCTCGGAAAGGATACCTTTCAGGAGGTGGATATTGCCGGAATAACCATGCCTATCACAAAGCATGGTTACATAGTAAAAGACATCCATCAGCTTGCAGAAAAATTAAGAAGGGCTTTCGAAATAGCAAAATCCGGCCGCCCCGGTCCTGTGCTTGTGGATATCACGAAAGACGTTACTGCCAATAAATGCGATTTCAAGCCGGTAAAGCCTGTAATTAAAGAACGTAAGGAGACCTTCAAAAAAGAAGAGCTTGAACGTGCGGCAGAGCTTATAAATAAGGCAAAGAAACCCTTTATATATTTAGGCGGCGGAGCCGGAATCTCGGGTGCCGGCGCAGAAGTAAAAGAATTTGCGGAGAAAATAGACGCACCCCTTTGCGATACACTTATGGGAAAAGGCGTTTTCGACCCGACAAATCCCCTTTATACGGGAATGGTCGGAATGCATGGTACAAAGGCCTCCAATATGGCGGTTGGCAGCTGTGACCTCCTTGTCGCAATGGGTGTAAGGTTCTCCGACAGGGTTATCGGAAATGCAAGGAAATTCGCGCCTAAAGCAAAGATACTGCATATTGACATAGACGACGCAGAGGTAAATAAAAATATAAGAACCACTGCGAGTGTTGTCGGTGATCTGAAAAACGTGCTGACAGAGCTTATTCCGATAGTGAAGGCAAGAAAAAACAAAGAGTGGAGAGACTATATAAGCTTGCTGAAGGAAAAATTCCCGCTTAAATATGACAAAAACAAGCTTACCTGCCAGTACATTATAGAAACACTTGATAAACTGACTGACTCGAATGCGGTAGTGACTACGGATGTAGGACAGCATCAGATGTGGACGGCGCAGTATTACCGTTTCAGGGAGCCGAGGCATTTCATAACCTCCGGCGGACTGGGAACGATGGGATACGGTCTCGGTGCAGCGATAGGTGCGAAGATAGGTAAAGAGAACGCGACCGTAATAAATATCGGCGGTGACGGCTGCTTCAGAATGAATATGAATGAGCTCGCCACAGCAAGCAGATATAACGTCCGTATAATTGATATCATCATAAATAATGAGGTGCTTGGCATGGTCCGCCAGTGGCAGACGCTTTTCTACGGCGGACGTTATTCTCAGACGATACTCAGTGATAAGGTTGACTATTGCAAGGTTGCTGAAGCAATGGGCTGTAAGGCATACAGGATAACGAAGAAGGAAGAGGTCGAGGAGATACTTAAAAAGGCACTCGCTGAGGAAGTACCTGTCGTTATCGACTGTCAGATTGACAAGGATGATTCCGTATTTCCTATGGTTTCGCCCGGAACCTCGATATCTGAGGCGTTTGATGAGGACGACCTTAAAAACCGCAAAAAGTAATTCTTGACTTCAACGCACTAAAGAGTTAGAGTAGTTGTTGATGCAGTAATAAACAATTTTTATAAAGAGGAGAAAAAATCAGGATGGGAAGAGTTTATAATTTTTCAGCGGGCCCCGCAATGATGCCTGTGGAAGTGCTTAAGACATGTGCAGAGGAAATGCTTGATTACAAGGGCTCCGGTCAGTCCGTAATGGAAATGAGCCACCGCTCAAAGGTTTATGATGAAATTATCAAGACTGCTGAAAAAGACTTCAGGGAGCTTGCAGGCGTTCCTGACAATTATAAGGTGCTGTTCTTACAGGGCGGCGCAAGTACGCAGTTTGCCATGATTCCCATGAACCTTATGAAGAATAAGGTTGCTGACTATATCGTTACAGGTCAGTGGGCAAAGAAGGCTTGTCAGGAGGCTTCCAAATATGGAAAAGCAAATAAGATCGCATCCTCCGAGGATAAGACATTCTCTTACATTCCTGATGTATCAGACCTTCCGATAAGTGAAGATGCTGACTATGTATATATCTGCCAGAATAATACGATTTATGGAACGAAGTATAAGGAACTTCCCAATACAAAGGGTAAGCTTCTTGTGTCCGATGTTTCCTCGATGTTTCTGAGTGAGCCTATGGATGTAAGCAAATACGGCATTGATTACGGCGGAGTTCAGAAGAATGTGGGACCTGCCGGCGTAACGATAGTTGTTATCAGGGAAGACCTTATCAGAGATGACCTTGACGAGAGCGTTCCGACAATGCTTCGCTACAAGACACATTCTGACAGCGACTCACTTTACAATACACCTCCCTGCTACAATATCTATGTATGTGGCCTTGTGTTCAAGTGGCTTAAGGATATGGGCGGACTTGAAGTGATGAAGCAGAAGAATGAGGAAAAGGCAAAAATTCTTTATGATTATCTTGATTCCTCGAAAATGTTCAGGGGAACCGTAGTTCCTGAATACCGTTCACTCATGAACGTGCCTTTTGTAACCGATTCCGACGATCTGAACAAGAAATTCATCGCAGAGTCTTCGGAAGCCGGTTTCGTAAATCTCAAGGGACACCGTACTGTAGGCGGAATGAGAGCTTCCATCTATAATGCAATGCCTAAAGAGGGTGTCGAAAAGCTTGTAGAGTTTATGGCAGATTTCGAGAAGAAAAACGCATAAGATAAAAGGAGAGTATTGATGTTTAAGTATAGCTGCTTAAATCCGATCGCAAAAGTCGGACTTGATGGATTTGATAAAAATTTCGTGGCCTGCGATGAACTGAAGGACGCAGACTGCGTGCTGGTTCGCTCGGCCAAAATGCACGACCTTGAACTGCCTAAGAACCTTCTTGCGGTAGCAAGGGCAGGTGCCGGCGTAAACAATATCCCCGTTGAGGACTGCGCTTCAAAGGGTATCGTAGTATTCAATACCCCCGGTGCAAATGCAAACGGCGTAAAGGAACTCGTTATCGCAGGAATGCTTTATGCGTCAAGAGGTATCGTTGACGGTATCAACTGGGTAAATGAGAACAAGGATAACGAAAATGTAGGAAAGGATGCCGAGAAACAGAAAAAGAACTATGCCGGAACTGAAATTTACGGCAAAAAGGTTGGAGTTATAGGTCTTGGTGCCATAGGCGTAAAAGTTGCAAATGCAGCGGTAAATCTTGGAATGACGGTATACGGCTATGACCCCTATATTTCAGTTGACAGTGCATGGCATTTATCAAGGGCTATCAAGCACGTTACAAATGTGGAAGAAATCTACGCCAACTGTGATTACATAACAATCCATGTTCCGCTCCTTGACTCTACAAGACATACGATCAACCGCGAGGCTATCAAGCTTATGAAGGATTCTGCTATACTTCTTAACTTTGCCCGCGACGAGCTTGTAGACGAGAAGTCGGTAGTTGAGGCTTTGAGACTTGGAAAAATGCGTAAGTACGTTTCGGATTTCCCGAATCCTACAACGGCAGGTCAGGAAGGCTGTATCGTAACACCTCACCTTGGAGCATCAACGGAAGAGTCGGAGGATAACTGTGCGGTTATGGCAGTTAAGGAGCTCATGAATTACATGGAGAACGGAAATATCATCAATTCCGTAAACTTCCCGAAGATTGATATGGGCTGCTGCGAGACCGCAGGTCGTGTGCTTGTCCTTCATGAGAATAAGGCAAACATGATCACCAAGTTTTCAAGCTACTTTGGTGACGCAGAGATAAATATAGCTGAGATGAACAATAAATCAAAGGGCGCAAATGCCGTATCAATGTTTGACCTTGATACACCTGCAACCGGTGAGATTATCGAAAAGATTTCAGCAGTTCCCGGAGTATACCGCGTTCGCGTGGTTAAATAAAAGGCAATAAAAAATCAGGACTTTTCGGAGCCCTGATTTTTTGTTGCTTTTGTTGCCTTTATTGAAGTGAATATTCAAGTCGGACAGTAATGGTTGCTGTCTTTATCCTTGAACTTGTGTCGAAGTAGCCGTCGTAAGAATAATCGCTTGTGCCGGAGTTTGCAGCGGTAATCTGGAAAACTCCGAGGCTTGAATTTGTAAGCTTGCCTATCTTGGCACCGGCATTGTTTGCGATAATGTCAATTCTCTGCTTAGCATTCTTTGAAGCATTGTCGATAAGGTCAAATTTAATTTCGTCAAGCTCTGTATAATAGTATTCCGGAGCCTCGGACTCGAATTCAATGCCTGAGTCCAAAAGGCTTGATACATCGGTTGAAATAAGCTCGACCTGATCTAAGTTCTTGGAGGTTACGGTAACTCTCTGTGAAAGAGTATAGCCGTCAAATACCGAACCTGTGTAATTACCCTGGTCGTCGTAGGTGTCTCTGGTACGCTGTCTGATGGAAACAGCACTGAAGCCGATTTCGTCGCCCTTTAAGCCGTTATTTTTCAGGTACTTTTCAACGATTGACTTATCCCTTTTTATCTCTTCGTAGGCATCTTTCGAGGTGTAAGCGTAGGATGAATAGCTTCCGTTCCATACGATTAAGTCAGACTCGAAATCCTTGCTTGCGGAACCTGTAGCTCCGATATTGTGCGAGGTTGAGGACCTGAAGTTTGAGAGTCCGTAGGAAACGGCAATGGCACTTACAATAATCGCGATTGCTATAACGATGGAAGCAATAACCGATTTACCGTTTCCGCCCCTCGGGTGATGCGGCTCCCTCGGAATGTTCATGTTGGGATTTCCTCCCTGAAAAGCGGGTCTTCCGCTGTCTGAGGTGTAATTCATGTTTCCGTAGTCCATTTAATAAATCCTCCCTTTTTTCTTAGCTAAAAACAGCTTTTTATAAGTATAACATCAGGAAGCTGAAAAAAACCTTTATTAATTCATGTATAATGTACTATTTCTTGTTCAATCTGTGTGTTTTTCGTTGACATACATCTGTCCGCGTGATAGAATACTCGTATGCAATAATACCGATGAACAACTGCAATGAGGCAGAAGGAACTTTGACAGAAGTTGATTCTGCCTATTCTTTTAATTGTGATGATGTGACGCGCTAAAGTTACACAGCACTAAAAACTGTTCATGGGGTATTGAATTTAAGGAGGAAAGAGTATATGAAGAGAAGAGTTTTAGCATGTTTAATGGCATGCGCAGTCACTCTTTCACTTGCGGGCTGCGGAAGTACGGCAGTATCAGGTGTAAGTGAAGGCAGTCAGGCAGGGGACGCTGTGGCTTCGGAAGCAGGAAATGCGGATGCGGCAGCAAGTACAGGCGATGCGGCAGCAGCAGATACCGGCAGCGCAGAGGCTTCAGGCGAAGACCTTAACGTAATGCTTGAAACACCGGTTGAGTCACTTGACCCGCAGGTGGCAACAGACGGAACCTCATTCGAGGTACTTGCAGGCTTTACAGACGGACTTATGCAGATGGACGCTGACGGACAGGCAGTTCCTGCAATCGCAGAGTCCTACGACCTTTCTGAAGACGGACTTACATATACATTTCATTTAAGAGAAGATGCCAATTGGAGCAACGGAGAGCCCGTTACCGCGGCAGATTTCGTTTTCGGCTGGCAGAGAGCGGTTGACCCGGTTGTTGCAAGCGAATATTCTTATATGCTTAGCGATATAGGTCAGGTAAAGAATGCCGCTGAAATCATTTCAGGCGACAAGGACAAGAGCGAGCTTGGAGTTACCGCAGTTGATGACAAGACTCTTAAGGTTGAGCTTCTTGCACCTGTAAGTTACTTTACATCACTTATGTATTTCCCTACATTTTATCCTGTAAATCAGGCATTCTTCGAGTCCTGTGGTGATACCTTCGCTACAAGCCCCGAAACAACACTTTCGAACGGTGCATTCGTTCTCGATAATTATGAGCCTGCCGCAACGGCAATCCACCTCGTAAAGAACGAGAACTACTACGACACAGCAAGGGTTAAGCTTCCGGGCATCAGCTATCAGGTTATCCAGGATTCACAGCAGGCTCTTATGAGTTATCAGACAGGTGAGCTTGATATGACACTTGTAAACGGTGAGCAGGTAGACCAGGTTAAGGATGACCCCGCTTTCAAGGCTGTCGGTGCAGGCTATCTCTGGTATGTAAGCCCTAACATTGATGCGGTAAAGGAGCTTGCAAACCTGAATATCCGTCTTGCGCTTACACATGCTATCAACAGGACGGCAATCGCAGAGGACGTATTAAAGGACGGCTCAAAGCCTACTTATACAGCAGTTCCTATGGATTTCGCAGCAGGACCGGACGGCTCTGATTTCTCGGAGGACCAGCAGAAATTCGCAGATGTATGCTCTGACGATACGGCAAAGGCTGCCGAGTACTGGGCTAAGGGTCTTGAAGAGCTCGGTATCACAGAGCTTTCACTTGACATGGTTGTAGATGCTGACGACGCACCGCAGAAGGTTGCACAGGTTCTTAAAGAGCAGTGGGAGCAGACACTTCCGGGCTTCACCGTAAATCTTGTTGTTGAGCCGAAGAAGCAGCGTGTACAGGATCTTCAGGACGGAAATTATCAGCTGGGACTTACAAGATGGGGACCTGACTATGCAGATCCTATGACCTATCTCGGAATGTGGGTTACAGACTGCTCAAATAACTATGGTCTCTGGACAAATGCTGAATATGATTCAATCATTGCAGAGTGTACGACAGGTGAGCTTGCAACTGACGCAGAAGGCAGATGGGCTAAGCTTTTCGACGCTGAAAAGATCGTGATGGACGAAGCAGTTATCTTCCCGCTTTACACACAGTGTAACGCAGAAATGATCTCAACAAACGTCAGCGGTGTGGATTTCCACCCCGTCGCTCTCAATAGAGTATATAAGGATGCTGTAAAACAGTAAGAATAGGTTTGTGAGTTGCCCGCTTCATTTATCGGGCAACTCATATTAAACGAAATAATGTAACGAGGAGAAGGAAATTGAAGAAATATGTCATTAAAAGGGTAGTAACGGCATTTTTTACATTGCTGGCGATACTACTTATTCTATTTATACTCATGCAGTTAATGCCGGGTTCACCGTTTAATGATGAAAAGCTGAATGCCGACCAGAAGGCTGTACTTTATGCGAAATACGGCCTCGACCAGCCTATAGTGGTACAGTTTGGAAGATATGTTTTAAATATGCTTCAGGGTGACTTTGGCGTAAGCTATAAGATTTCAAGAAATACACCGATTTCACAGCTTATACAGTCACGTCTGCCGATTTCAATAGGGATTGGTTTTGCAGCGGTGACAATAGGTGCGATTGTCGGTCTGATACTGGGACTGATAGCGGCACTGAATAAAGATACAATACTTGATACGCTGGCGACCGTCATATCCGTTATCGGAGTTTCGGTTCCCTCGTATGTTTTCGCACTTGCTTTAAGCTATCAGCTCGGATTCAATCTAAGGCTCTTTCCGATGCTTTTTTCAAAGGATCAGGTAATAGGGTCAAGTATCATGCCGAGTATAGCACTTTCGATGTTTACGATGGCTTCGATAGCGCGTTTCACACGAAGCGAGATGCTTGAAGTCCTTGACAGTGATTATATGCTCCTTGCAGAGTCAAAGGGAATTTCCGGTGGGGCGCTCTTTTTCAAGCACGCGCTCAGAAATGCACTTATACCGATAGTTACGGTACTGGCTCCGCTTGTGGTTGACCTTATGACAGGTTCGCTTGTCGTAGAGAAGATATTTGCAATTCCCGGAGTCGGAAGTCTCCTTGTAAATGCAATACAGTCAAATGATTACAATGTCGTTATTTCGCTGAGCTTCATTTATTCGGCAATGTATATCGTTATCATGCTTGTAGTTGATATACTTTATGGAATAATTGACCCGAGAATCAGACTTGTAAGGGTAAGGGGGACATCCAGGAAATGAAGATAAAGAAGAAAAATACAGTAGTTACCTCATCAGTCGCAGCGGAGGCTTATGTTCCCACAGCTGCCGATTTTGAATTTATCGGGGATAATGCTGATATATCAATAGACAGTAATTATGCGGCACTCGGATACTGGCACGAAGCATTTCTCCGCTTCGTAAATAAGAAAAGTGCCATGATAGGACTGATTTTTATCGTGCTTATAACAATTTTTGCGATAGTCGGTCCTCATATGAATGAATATACTTATTCCGCCCAGAATCTTTCGGAGAAAAATCTGGCACCGAGAGTGCCGGTTCTTGAATATACAGGAATATTCGACGGAAGCGAAGTCATGAGGACGACGAGCGGATATAAAAAAGTGAATGGCTATTTTGACAAGAAGCTGCCGACAACCTTTTACTGGTTTGGTTCTGATAATTTCGGACGTGATATCTGGACGAGAACCTGGTCGGGCGCGAGAGTTTCGCTTATAATCGCGGTTGCGGCAGCGGTCATTGATATGCTTATCGGCTTAACCTACGGACTTGTTTCGGGATATTTCGGCGGTGCGGTCGATATCGTGATGCAGCGTATATTGGAAATCTGCAACGGTATACCGAGACTCGTTATAGTTACGCTCCTTCTGCTGGTTTTAAATCCCGGAATGCTGACGATAGTTATTGCTCTTATGCTGACCGAATGGATGAGCATGAGCCGTATAGCGAGAGCGGAAATGCTGAAGCTTAAAGAACGTGAATTTGTCCTCGCTTCAAGGACTCTCGGTGCCGGAAGCATGCATATAATTTTCAGCGAGATATTGCCGAATATTATCGGACCCGTAATTACACAGGTTATGTTTTCTATTCCTACTGCTATCTTTACAGAGGCTTTCCTAAGCTTCGTGGGACTCGGTATACCTGTTCCGCAGTGCTCGCTCGGTTCACTGATTTCAGAGGGATTCAACAGCTTCACGACTCACCCTTATCAGATAATTCCGCCTATAGTAGTGATGGCGCTTTTGATGTTGAGCTTTAACTTGGTAGCAGATGGCTTGCGTGAAGCACTTGACCCGAAAATGAAAGAACAGTGATATAAGGACGATTAATAAGATGGAAAAAATACTTGAGATAAATAATCTTGATATTACATTTAAGACTACTGCGGGGGAGGTTCATGCAATCCGCGGGATTGACATAGACCTCGAAAAAGGAGAGACCGTAGCGATAGTTGGTGAGTCGGGTTCGGGAAAATCCGTCACCATGAGGGCGGTCATGGGAATACTTGCGAAGAATGCCCGCGTAAACAGCGGTACGGTAAAATTTCATTATAAGCATGAAGACGGCTCCGCGGCAGAAGTCGATATACTCACAAAAGATAAAAAGTGGATAAGAAAGCACATCAACGGAAAAAGGATAGCAATGGTCTTTCAGGACCCGATGACGAGCCTTGACCCAACAATGCCTATCGGAAAACAGATAATGGAAGGCATGATAAAGCATTTCAACATGAGCAAGGATGAGGCGTGGGAGAGGGCACTGAGGCTCCTGAATGAAGTCGGTATAAGCAATGCGGAAAACAGAATGAAAAATTATCCGCATCAGCTTTCCGGCGGTCAGAGACAGAGAGTGGTCATAGCGATAGCACTATCCTGTGATCCTGACCTCCTTATCTGTGACGAGCCTACAACGGCACTCGACGTAAATATTCAGGCAAAAATACTTGAGCTTATCAAGAAGGTTCAGAAGGAACGCGGCATTTCCGTCATTTATATTACGCATGATTTAGGCGTTGTTGCAAAAGTTGCGGATTATGTTGATGTAATGTATGCCGGCAAAATTGTCGAGAAGGGCAATGTAAATGAAATCTTCTATGAGCCTACACACCCTTATACATGGGGACTTCTTTCGGCAATGCCTGATCTTGAAACCGATGATGACAGACTTTATACGATACCGGGCTCTCCGCCGAACCTGCTCTATGAACCGGAAGGAGATGCTTTCGCGCCGAGAAACAGTTATGCGATGAAAATTGATAAACTGAAGGAACCTCCAATGTTTGAAATCAGCAAGACACATAGTGCTGCGACATGGCTCTTAGACCCGCGGGCACCGAAATTCGAGATGCCTGTTGAGATAAAGAACAGGATAGAGAGAATGAAGTTAGCTTCGGGAGGTGCCGAAAAATGAGGACAATAGACTATACTAAGGAACCTCTTTTGAAGGTTGAAAACTTAAAGCAGCATTTCAAGGTTAACAGGAATTTTACCGTAAAGGCTGTTGACGGAGTGAGCTTTTCGATATGGCCGGGTGAAACCTACGGTCTGGTAGGTGAGTCAGGCTCAGGAAAATCAACGGTCGGAAGAAGTGTTATCAGGCTCTATGACCCTACAGACGGGAAGATTTTTTTTGACGGAAACGATATAAGCGGAAAAATGTCAAAAAATACCATCAATGATTTAAGGGTCAGGATGCAGATGATCTTTCAGGACCCGATGGCTTCGCTGAATCCAAGAAAGACTGTAGGAGACATTATCGGAGAGGGGCTTGACATTCACAAGAGCTATAAGAGCAGAGATGAGAGAACGGCGAAAATTAAGGCTATACTTAAAAAAGTCGGACTTGCGGAGGAGCATATTTCGAGATATCCGCATCAGTTTTCAGGCGGACAGAGACAGAGGGTAGGTATTGCGAGAGCGCTTATCATGAACCCAAAGCTTGTCATTGCTGACGAATGTATCTCGGCGCTTGACGTTTCCATTCAGGCGCAGGTCGTGAATCTGATGAAGGACATTCAGGAAGAGACGGGAACGGCGTATCTTTTTATCGCACATGACCTTTCTATGGTTAAATATATCTCTGACAGGATAGGTGTTCTGCATCTGGGACATCTTGTTGAAATGGGCACTAAGGACGAGATTTTTGAAAATCCCATCCACCCTTACACAAAGAGTCTGCTTTCGGCTATTCCCACGCCGAACCCTATTGCCGAGAAAACAAGGGCTGCCATTCCTTATGACTATGCAACGTCGGGGCTTAATTACAGTAAGGGAAGCTATCATCTGATAGACGGAACTCATTATGTGAAATGCACTGATGAGGAGCTTGAAAGTTTTAGAAAAAAGTATTAATCAAGCAGAACGACAAATCATCAGTTGTAGATAATTAACAAATCCAAAGCGGGGAATGGAAGCAGTAATGCTCATCCAATCATGCTTCGCCCTTGGCTCGCATTCTTGGGGGCATCTTGCATGGGTGTCACTTACGAAATCAAAGATTTCTGTGACACCGCAAACGCCGGTAGTTATGCCCGCGTCGGATTGTTCATTATCTACAACGTGGCTTTATGGATACCAAATATGTCTAAACCCTGTTGTTGTCGTCTGCGACGATATTGAAAATATCCTTATCGTCGGCGGGAGCTTCTTTGGAATCGTTGGCTTTGAGCTTTAGGGTGATGATGTCAGAGTCATTATTCCAACTGGTTGACTTCCAGTTGAGGGTGAGCTTCGAGCCGTCAAAGGAGAGCTTGTAAAGCTCGCCGTCTTTGATGCTCTCACCGTAAATCTGCCCGCTTCTCTCGAAAAGTACAAGGGTATCACCACTCGGATTTTTCTTGTCATTGTAGGTATAGTCTGAACCTTCGGGCTCATAGTGCCCGAATTCGAGAACCGGTCCGTCGGCTTCATCATTTATCCACGCGTCAACCCTGTAATCTGTGGTATCACCGTTGAAACCGACAGAATTGTAATAGCCGTAAGGTATATCCTTCAGGGAATAAGCTGAATTTTCAGAGCTTTCCTCAGGCGGGTCGGTAACACGTCCATCCGGACCGACATAATAGCCGTCGGGCGTATAGCTGTCGGTCAGCATTATTCCGTCAGTTCCCACATAATACATTCCAACCCAGCAGTCTGTTGCAACGGAATAGTCCTCGCTGCAATATGCCCAAGTCCCGTCTTCAAAATTTACCCATGTATCCTTATAGGCATAGCCATCCGGATCAAATACATAGAATTTATCGCCTATCATGTAAAAACCGTCAGCAAGTACGCTTCCGTCGGGATTTTCATAGCGGATTCCGTTAGAGTCCTTTTTCCAGCCCGCAAAAGCTGAAACGCTCATAAGCATGATCAAAGCTGTAAAAATCGCAGTCCCGACTATAAATTTTCTTTTTGGCATAGGCAACCCCTCATTTGTTAAAATAAATGTATACAGTATACCAACATAATTATTTTAACAAATCTTTAAATCCTTGTCTATAAGCGGATTTTGTATTTATTGCCGTACTTTTTTCAAGAGTTTTGTTGGTATATTGGAAATCAGAAATAAGAGACTTCCGACACCCCAGACGATAAGGAAATTTATCCGGAAGGAGACCGGGAATGGGTAGGTCAGTGTCAGCATATATCCGATATAGCCGGAGCAGAAGCACTGTACGAGGTAGAGCGGAAGAGCCATTTCGCCGATATATTTAAATATGGCTTTAAGAGGCTTTCCGGCTGATAAAAGTTCGGAGAGCCTTTCGTTATTTATATATCCGATAATGAGCAGGCTTCCACCTGTCCCCAATACTGCCAGATCAGCAAGTATATTTGAAAAATATTTTATGCTGACGGCTTTTGCGGTAAAAAATACAGCGAGTGAAATTATCAGAACCGGACAGCAGTCTTTAGCGTAATTTTTCGCCATGTCAGAATATTTTTTTACAAGATAGCCTAAGAGCATGGCAATAAGACCGATGACATAGAGCCTTTCAAGTCTTTCCGAACAGAAGATAAAGAGGATGAAAAGCGTAAACTCAATAGGTATAAGGGCTTTTCCGCCTGCGATTTTAGCCAGAAGGAAAAGAATTATATAGTATAAGAGTATTGCCGATACGAACCAGTAAAGGGTTGGATAGATAAATACGGTGATTATCTGTGTCATATCCGCAAAGGAATAGAAGCCCATTAGGTATGAGCCGATATAGGCGATTGCGGTTATCGGCAATATCCTTGCAAGTCGGCGGAGATACCAGCTCGGAAAGCCTTTCCATTCTGTTCTGTCTATAGAAGCTGCAAGGGAGAAGCCGCTCACCATGAAGAAGAGGTTGTTCCCCATGTCCTGTCCTAAGAGGGTCAGGAATTTCCAATTGTCGGGCAGAATCGTGTTGCAGTGATAAAGGAATATCATTATGCACGCCGCCGCTTTTATCATATCTATAATCGGCACGTAATTGCTGTTTTTGTTCATTTTTATTAGCCTCAATTAGGATTTGTTAATTGTGTATAGATGATTGTCGCATTTTATTTCATAGTTGATTTTAGCACAGATAGGAAGTGATGTGGAAAGATTTGGCTTTTAAAATGAAATTAGCTTAGGAACTGTAGATAAATAACATGTACAATTGCGCAGGATAAACTTTCAATTGCAAGGAAGAGGAATGAAGCGTAGCGAGCTAC
>CAJOPI010000053.1 GCA_905236275.1 uncultured Lachnospiraceae bacterium
AAGCAGCTCGTTGGTCAGGGACAGGGTGTTTCCAGCATGGAGATTGGAGATTCCGGAATCAGGGATTTCAAACGGATAGCTAATAAATATGGTGTGGACTTTGCAATCACAAAGGATAGTACGTTAAATCCGCCAAAGTACACCGTATTTTTTAAGGCGAAGGATGCGGATGCCATAACTTCAGTTTTGAAGGAGTATGCTGCTAAGCAGACAAAACGCAAGAAATCCATGGAAAAGGATCGCCCAAGCATTTTGCAGAAGCTTAAGAAGTTCAAGGAACTTGTAGCAAATATGCCTAAGAAGGCAAAGGAAAAGATAAAGGAGCCGGAACGATGAATAATAAAACGAAAAAGCTCCTTATACTCAATATCCCATATGTGGTTGTAGGAGCATTTGCAACAAATATTGGGGAAGCCTTCCGTATTGCATCAGGCACAAATGCCTCGGAGAAGGTACAGAGCCTGGTGCTGGATGGATGTTTTGGGACAGCATTTTCAAATCCATTACCGAGCCTCAATCCCATGGATCTACTTGTGGGAATTAGCATAGGTGCAGCACTTAGACTTGCAGTGTATATTAAGGGCAAGAATGCAAAAAAATTTCGTCATAACAGAGAATATGGCTCAGCCAGGTGGGGAAAGCATGAGGACATAGAGCCTTTTATAGATCCGGTATTTGAAAATAATGTTATACTTTCACAGACAGAAAGGCTTACAATGAACTCAAGACCTTCTGATCCCAAGTATGCGAGAAATAAAAATACGCTTGTGGTCGGAGGTTCAGGGTCAGGTAAGACCAGATTTTTTATAAAACCAAACATCTTACAGATGACAACGAGTCTGGTTGTGACTGATCCGAAAGGCACAGTAGTCAATGAGGTTGGAAATGCCCTTCTTAAGGGTGGCTACAGGATGAAAATCTTTAATACCATCAATTTTAAGAAGTCCATGCATTACAATCCATTCGCCTATGTGCATGATGAAAAAGATATCCTGAAGCTTGTCACTACGCTGATTGCAAACACAAAAGGTGAAGGAAAATCAGGTGACGAATTTTGGGAGAAAGCAGAAAAACTGCTGTATTCGGCGCTTATTGGCTATATCCATTATGAGGCTCCGGAAGAGGAACAGAACTTTGCAACTCTTCTTGAAATGCTAAATGCGATGGAAGTCAGAGAAGATGATGAGGAATTTAAGAATCCGGTTGATCTTATGTTTGAAGAACTGGCAGAAAGAAATCCTGATCACTTCGCAGTAAGGCAATATGCCAAATATAAATTAAGTGCCGGCAAAACCGCGAAATCTATACTTGTGAGCTGCGGTGCCAGACTTGCTCCATTTGATATTAAGGAGCTAAGAGAGATAACAGCTTATGATGAGTTGGAGCTGGATACCCTTGGAGACAGGAAGACAGCACTGTTTTTGATAATGTCAGATACAGATGCAACCTTCAATTTCCTGATATCTATGGTGTACACACAGCTTTTTAACCTGCTCTGTGAAAAGGCAGATGATGTATATGGCGGCAGGCTTCCGGTGCATGTAAGATGCCTTATTGATGAGGCGGCCAATATCGGACAGATTCCAAATCTGGAAAAGTTGATGGCAACCATACGAAGCCGTGAGATTTCTGCGGCGCTTGTATTGCAGGCAAAGTCGCAGCTTAAGGCAATTTACAAGGATAGTGCGGACACGATTATAGGTAATTGTGATAGCCAAATTTTCCTTGGTGGCTCTGAACAGACTACCCTGAAAGATCTCAATACTGTTCTTGGTAAAGAGACAATCGACATGTATAACACAGGAGAATCCAGAGGTACGTCACAGAGTTACAACATGAATTATCAAAAATTAGGTCATGATCTTATGAGCATCGATGAACTGGCGGTTATGGACGGAAGCAAATGCATAGTGCAGGTCCGTGGTGTAAGACCATTTTTTTCAGATAAATATGATCTGACCAAACATCCGAAGTATCCACTAACAGCGGATGCAGACAAGAGGAACTGGTTTGATATAGAGAAGTTCCTGAATCACAAGTTAATATTGAAACCTGATGACGAATATGAAGTCATCGAACTACCAGAAGATTAAGGCTCTTTCCAAGTGGCGATAAAGGTCACTTAGAACAGAGTCTTTTTCTATGCCCAAAATCAG
>CAJOPI010000054.1 GCA_905236275.1 uncultured Lachnospiraceae bacterium
CAGATTCAATAAGTATCCGCTTGGAGACAATGATATAGATGATAATTATGTTCCGCAGATAGAAACAGGAAGATTTATTCCTCTTACGGCTGTCGATGACAGCGGGAAACCGGTCGGACATCTGATAATTCGTTATCCTAAGGAAAACGATGATGAGAATGTACGCTTTGGTTTCGTTGTTGTAAATCCGGAATTCAGAGGCAGGGGATACGGAAAAGAGCTGCTTCGTCTTGCGGTGGAATATGTAAAGAAAAATACCTGTGCTAAAAGAATAGACCTTGGTGTGTTCGAGAACAATGAGAATGCTCGCCGATGCTATGGCTCTCTTGGGTTTAAGGAGTTTAACCGCAGAAAATGTGAAATGCCTATCGGTGTGTGGGAATGCATCGATATGGAACTGTTAATATAAAAAATGAATGCCTTCGGCATACTATTGAAAACGGGCGCCGTCTGACGCCCGTTGGGGAAAAACACCGGAAACCATGCGTTCCGGTGTTTTGCTTTAGTAATTCAAAGTATCATATTCCATTGACAGTTTCAATCACGCATTCATGTGTTTTCGTATCTTTGTCGTAGTTTATTCCTACAAGAAGGACTTCGCTTCCGTAACCGCTTAGTAATCCGGAATATCTGTTTTCCTTTATCTGACGGATAGCGGCATCTGCGGTTTTATCATATTTCAGTTCGATGATCATTGCCGGTTTGTTACCGGAATCTGCACGCGGTATCATTACAATATCGGCAAATCCTTTCCCGGATGGAAACTCTCTGACGACTGTGTAGTAAGCCGGAGCGGTAAAGTAGGCCATTGTAATCGCACAGCTCAGGGCATTTTCATCGTTGTATTTAAGAATGGATGTATATGTTTCATGTGAAAGTGCGATGAGCTCAGCAACTTTTTCGGCTTTTTTCTTTATTGTCAGCAGAAGAAGTTCCTCGCAGCGCGAAATAGTTTTCGCTACTTCGCTCCATTTTCCTTTGCTGATTGCTGACTGATAAGCATCAGATACTTCGTAGTTAGGGATGTATGCTGAACATTCTTCTTCGTCAAAAGCAAGATATCCTAAATGGATAAGCGCTGTCAGTGCATCGTCCTTGCTGGCAATCGTAGAAAAATCATTTTCAAAAGTTCTTACATTTACATAGACTTTTTCTCCGGAAAGCATTGCTATAATGTCTTCCTTAAGTCCGTCGAAATTCATAGTGATGTATGTATTTATTGTTTCGAAAGCCGAAGTGTTTTTCCAGTACGGTGCAATTTTTTTCTTTTGCATCGCTTCTGATACAGAGTTCGGATTGTACATGTGTTTTCCGTTTATAAGATATCCGTTGTACCATTCCTTGACTGAATCAAATGACATGTCATACTGTGTGCAAAGATTTCTGACTTCTTCTTCCGTAAATCCAAAATATGGTGTCAGTTCATCTGACTGGATCATCGTATATTCTTTAAAGTTGTTAAGCGCAGATTCATCTTTGATTTTCTTGATTGGGAGGATACCAGTTATATATCCCAGACCGAGAAATGTTTTTGCTTCCTTGCTTTTAAAGAGAGCATGGAGAAACTGCATATATTCATGGACGAGTTCAGGAGAATCGGAAAAGTTTCTTATAACACAGTCCCATTCATCAAGTATTATAACAAATTTGATGCCGTTCGGATTATCCGGTGTGATCGTTTTTTCGTATACTCCAGCAAGGATGGATGCAGTAGAAGAATTATAATCAACATCAGGATATACTGCTTTTATTTCCTTGAACAGCGTTGCTTTTATTGCCTTTACAATGTCATCTTTGTAGTCATCTGCAAATGAAGAAACATCAATATGTATCACATTGTATTTGTTGAGATGCTTATCAAAATCAGGTGATTTTGATATTTCAAGAGGAGAAAAGAGTTCTTTTGAATTACATCCGCGGCTGTAATAGGATTCGAGCATTTCAGCAGCCTGTGATTTTCCGAAACGTCGTGCGTGACTAACTGAAACACAGTTTTTTTCTTCACGGAACAGTTCGTTCGTAAAGTTTAAAAGTCCTGACTTGTCGATATATATTTTGCTTCCGGCGGCTTTTCTGAATCCTTCATTTCCGGGATTAAAGTATATTCCCATGCTGTTTTCCTCCTTGCTTTGCTGTTTTGCTTTACTATTCAATTATACTATATTTGGACAGCCTTCGCAACTGAAAATGAATGCCTTCGGCATACTATTGAAAACGGGCGCCGCTTGGCACCCGTTGTAAAAAAGTTTTCTTTGGTGACTTAAAATGACATAATTCATATTGACACCAATGAGATAATGTGATATTATTGTAACAATAAGTGAGAAATAAATCACTTTAAGATACAAATACATAACGTTTTGGAGGGCTTCAAAATGGATACAAAAGAAAAAATCAGAATGCTGAGAAAAAGATTCGCTGATAAGTCAATAAGCCGGGAAGAACGTCAGTCGGCTCTTGAAGAATATAAATATGAGATATACCGGAATGATAAACGAAAACTTATTTCAGTTGTTGATCAGGAAAAGTTCAACGCTGTTCAGTCATTGGTTTATTCAGTATATTTTGCGTTGATTGGAATGGATCTTGGGGAAGAACATAAAAATATCTGGATGCTATATGTTTCTGCATCAATTATTTTTGGAGTTTTTTTGTTTTTGAATGTATTTTTTGATTCAAAGTTTAAGAAAGAACCGGATGATGAGCTTTCTCTCAGAAACAAAGCTTTATCAAATACAATTGGATTTTACTGTGCAATTATCGTAACAGTCATCGCAGCGTTAGTTTATTTTCAGATCCTTGGACACGATACACTTGTTATTAGAAGTAAAGGTGCAATCTTTTGGCTTATTTCATATATTGATATGATGTTATTTATTAATAAAGTGATTTTCCTGATAATTGAGGGAAGAGTGAAATCAATTGATGATGAAACAGAGGCGGAGGAGTAATGGCTGAATTCAGAACAAGGCTTAAAGAACTGCGCGCCTCAAGAAACATGAAGCAAGGTGAACTTGCAGAGCTTGTTGGAGTAAGACGCGAAACAATAATCAGACTTGAAAAAGGGTTTTATAATCCTTCGCTTAAACTGGCGGTCGATATATCAAGAGTATTTGGCCTTACGGTTGAGGAAGTATTTATTTTTGAAGATAGTAATGAAGAATAACAGTGATTCGTCTATATAACAAAATAATCTGTAGACTGCAATCGAAAATTAAATAATGATAGTAAACCGGAAATTCCGGACAGATCAACGCTGTCAGGGGTTCCCGGTTACTTTTTTATATGGTAAACGAAAAAATATTTTACGTTGAATATAATTTTTGCTTGACAAGTGTATAAAGCACTGCTATAATTGTATACATAGAGGTTATACAATTTAGACTCTTTTATCAGTTGCAAATGTTTGAAGGGTCGGACCTTTAGAAGGGGTGGACAGACAGAATGAATATCAATATCA
>CAJOPI010000055.1 GCA_905236275.1 uncultured Lachnospiraceae bacterium
AAAAAATCCTGTGGTCATTGCGCTGTAATGCACAGCCAGTTAGCTGGCTGGCTGATAGAGTTAAAAACCTTAAGGAGGGAGGCTAACCATGACTGAAAAACTGAAGCCCTGTCCGCTTTGCGGCAGGGATTATCTAAATATACGAAAAAAAGAATCTGGCTCTGAAACAATTTACGTTGTTTATTGTGAGCATTGCAAAAATCGAGGCCGCATGAGAACAAGCATAGATGCGGCGATAGAGTCGTGGAATCTCACAGTAAGAGAGGAACGTCTCGCAGACTATGCGTCGGAAATGTACGAGCTGATGAAGGACACTGCTGAATATATCTTTGAATGCAAAAAAGTGTATATGCCGTTCCCTAGTGAATTAGTTACTTATGCTAAGAGAATACAAGAGCTTTTAGCTCGAATTGACTGTGAGGAGGATAACTCATGAGTGAAGAACTGAAACCCTGCCCATTTTGCGGCTATAAACTTGTCGGCTATCTTCTCAATAGCCCCATCTGTGCATTTAAGTGCGACAATCCGTATTGCGGTGCGATTGTCTACTTTGATAACAGTGCCTGCAATTTATTCCCTGAAAAAGCAGTAACTCATTGGAACAGGAGGGCTAACAATGAGTAAGTTCACCCAAGTAATGTGGAAGCATAGAAACTATGTTCCTAAAGGAAGCGGAAAATTTCTCATTACATCAGATTATGAGGCTCTAATACTTGATGAACATGATGTCCGGCTTATAGCCAATGCACCAGAGATGTATGACCTGCTAAAAGTGTGGGTTAATATACAAGCGCAACCAACACTAATGGAAGCGAAAGACACTGCTCGTAAACTCTTAGAGCGCATTGATGGAACTTCGGAGGTCGAGACGCAAAACCCTAACTCGTAATTTGCTTACACACTGAAACTTGCTCACCCTGCGCATGTAAAACTTCACATGCAGAAGCCCAGAAGGAAAGGAACAAAAAATGATAACAGAGATTACAGCGTCAATGATAGGGTCATACAAAAGATGTCCCAAAAGATATGAGCTGGAATATATCCATGATCTGAAACCTGTAACAGCGTCTGAAGCTCTGACGATAGGAACGAATTATCATGCAAATGTGGAAAAAATCCTAAAGCATGAAGAATATGACCACGAAGGACTTTCAGGAAAAATGGCAGAGGCGTTCGAGAAATACATAGACTGGAAGGACTGGAAAGCCTTAGCCGAACAAGAGTTCAGAATAAGAATCTCACGCGGTATTTACCTGAAAGGAAAACTTGATGCTGTAACATCAGGCGGTGTACCAGTGGAGCATAAGACAACCGGCCAATACTCACTAGAAAAATACATAGCTCATCTAGCATACGATGACCAGATAGCAATATACATGCTTGCAGCTAAGTCAACACGTGCGGTATACACAATCATTCAGAAACCCACAATAAAGCAGGGAAAAAGCGAGACAGAAGAAAAATATTTAGAACGTGTATCAGAATGGTATACGCCAGAACATGTGCTAAGTGTAAATGTGTACCGAACGGCTGGCGAATTAAAGGCCAAATGCGATGAAGTGGTATACCTGACCCAGCAGATACGAAAGACAAAAATGTTTTGGAGGAATCCTAATACGTGTGCATTAACTTCCTGCCCGTATGCGTCAATATGCCTGAACTATGAACCACAGATGCAGACAGTGGGCTTTACGACAAAAGAAAGAAGGAACGAGGAATTATGCAAATACTAAAAGCGACAGAAATCACAGAGGGGAAAATGACAGCCCTGATATATGGAACGCCCGGAATCGGAAAGACCACGTTACTGGGAACACTGCCGGGACGTACGCTGATACTTGACGTTGACAAGGGAACGAGTGTGCTTCGCGGAAATAAGAACGTAGACATAGTGAGGCTCTCGGAGGATTTGCAGGAGATCCCCGAAATCCTGAAGGAGCTTCACGGGAAGTGCGAATACAGCAACGTGTGCATAGACAGCCTGTCAGAGTTTGAGCGAGGAATGCTTGCATACTACGGTCGAACGGGAAAAAACGATGCAGTACCGAGTCAGGGAGATTATTTGCGTGTGGATTATAAGCTGGTGGACTGTTGCCGACAGTTTCGAGCGTTGCCGTGTAATGTGTTTTTCACGGCGTGGGAGATGCAGAAGGAAATCACGTCAGTAACAGGTGAGAAATATTCGCAGGCACGTCCATTGCTGAGGGAAAAGAACTCGGACAATATCTGCGGACTTTGCGATTTGGTAGGGCAGCTAGTGATGAATCCGAAAGACGGAGAGCGGTACGTGAGGCTTGAGAGCAGTTTGGCGTTGATAGCGAAGGACAGGATCCACAAGCGTAAGTACTGCAAGTTTGAGGAATTACTATCAGGAGAATGAAAGAAAAAATGTTACAGGGAATAGAAGACATACTTATGAATTTAGGGGTACTGAATGCTTGTTTTTGGAGCTACTTGAAAAGTAAAGAGAAAACAGGCGATGAAGCTGCAAAAGCAGCATTAGGACTGATGAGGAACCTATCCAAGAAAACCTTTTCAGAAGTTCTTGATTTTCTGGAGAAATATTCATAGAGAGTCTTTCCAGCGAGAAAGTTTGCGAAAAGTGAAAGAAGAAATTAAGTCTGCTTAATGGCTATTATTTAGTTCCAGCGTTTTTTTCGATTGGGAGGTCTGGAAGTAATGCCTATCCTGAGAGTATTCCCTAGAAAAACAAAAGCGACACCAGAAGATGATTATGTGGCCATTGGTTTACCCGGATTATTTCCGCCAGAAGACATCTCGGAAATCCACATATCTGTTGCTTTTACGTGGGATTTGCTGGAGGCTGAGAGGCTTGCGGAGGCGTGGTCTCGGTATGGTAGCGTAAAGATTGGCGGCCCTGCTTTTAATCGGCCGGGCGGTGAGTTCGTACCGGGCATGTACCTCAAAACCGGCTACGTAATAACTTCACGCGGCTGTCCTAATCACTGTTGGTTCTGTGCTGTCCCCAAACGTGAAAAAGGCGGTTTACACGAACTACAAATTAAAGATGGTTATAACATTCTTGATGACAATCTACTCGCATGTTCTGAAAAACATATCATAGCGGTTTTTGACATGCTCAAACGTCAGAAGCATAAAGCTAAGTTTACAGGCGGTTTAGAGGCTAAACTCCTCAAGGCTTGGCATTGCGAACTCTTGAGGGAGATAAAACC
>CAJOPI010000056.1 GCA_905236275.1 uncultured Lachnospiraceae bacterium
GAAGCGCGAAGCCATGCGTAGGACTTATAGGCATGGTGGCGCATGGCGCAAGCCATGCATGAAAGTTTAGTAAAACAAGTTAGCTTCGGCTAACACGATAGCACTATTCATAGTTCCTGTCAATAAATGCTTACAGTTATAGACTATTTACAAATGAGAAATTTTTTCATTAAAAAACACTTCCAATACCGGAAGTGTTTTTTGCAAATTATTCTTACAGTGAGAAAACAGGATAGCAGTGGGCACCTTCCTGTGCCTCGATAATGTAGTCGTGGACTTCGCCGTCGGAGGTTGCGATGCGCGCATGGTTGCTGCTGCCGAATATTGTTATGGTGAAGGAAAGCCTTCCGCTTTCACCAAAATATTCATAATACTCACTTATAGCTGTGTCGTCGCTTAATGCTGCCGCCTGAGCTTCGTTGTCGTATACATAATCGTTGATATAGGCTGCTGCTTTTGCAATAGTAGAGCTGTTTCCCCTTACGAAAAGTGCAGGCTCTATTGTGTGGAAAACGTTTTCTGCAAGTGCTTCCTTGCTGATGCTGTTCACGTTTTCGAGAGCTGTTGATAATTTTGTACCATCTTTCAGGCTTACACCTCCGTCTGAGGTAATAATGCAGCTTGTTGCGTTTATCTGATAATGAAAATCCTCACCATCGGCAGAAACCTTCATATCACCGAAAACTGTTTTGCTGTCAAGGCTTATTTCCGAACGGCTCCGGTTTATATTTAATTCGCCGTTGGAATTTCCCGAAAAACTGATAAGCTTATCACTGTCCTCGAAGGATAAGGAGACTTCATAGCTGTAATCGTTTCCGTTGAGGGTAAGCCCCTCCTGAGGATATATCGTAACAGAGTCGATGGAACTTCCCTTTATTTCGTAATAAAAGTTTGTTCCTGAGACCTTTAGGTCAGTCGAGTCTCCAAGCTCGTTAAATTCAAGCGAATCGGAATAATCCACAACTGAATCAGTTCCGTTGTTGCTGATTTCCACAGAACCATATCTTTCTGCATCATCAGGAATGATGATTGCTGATGCTGCCGGCTCTTCAACATCTGAAAGCACATCGGCTTCGGTTGTTTCACTGATTATATTTGCAAACACGCTGTGTTCGCCCCTGCCGCTTGCAATGGTATATGCGCTGATTGCAGCTACAAGAACAAGGCCTGCGGTTAAAGTTATTACTCTTTTTTTCATTATCTTTACTACTGTCTTTCTGAAATACATTTTCTTAAAAATTAACTAAACATATTCATTCTAAAGAAATAATAAAGATAATGCAATACAAAAAACAATTTTATTTTATGATTTTTTTATGATCATTTCTTTAATAAATCAAGGTCTCTGAAGAAATCGGGATAGGAGATTCTTACGCAGCCTGCGTCCTGGATATCAGTAGGCTGAACGTCCTCGTTTATGAGCGAGGCTATGGCAAAACTCATGGCAATACGATGGTCTTTCGCAGTGTTGATCGTTGCGTGATGAAGGGGAGTTTTGCCCCTGATGATCATACCATCGTCAGTTGCTTCTACGTCTGCACCCATGGTTTTCAGATTATTTACCGTTAAATCAATTCTGTTTGACTCCTTGACCTTCAATTCAGCCGCGTCTTTGATGATGGTCGTTCCCTCTGCCTGTGTTGCAGCTACGGCAATGAGAGGGATTTCATCAATAAGTGTCGGAATCAGATCTCCTCCGATTTCGCAAGCCCTAAGCGAAGAGCTTTTTACTAAAATGTCTGCTGTTTTCTCGCCGGCTTCCTCGCGTTCGTTTAAGAGTGTGAGGTTGGCATTCATAGCCTTAAATACTCTGATCAGTCCGTCGCGCGTCGGGTTAATGCCGACATTTTTTACAAGGATTTCGGAATCCTCGGTGATCAGTCCTGCACCTATAAAATAAGCAGCAGAAGAAATATCGCCCGGAACATTTATTTTTTGCCCGTAAAGGGTCTTTCCGGGAATTATTTCAGCAGTGGGAGATTCGAAGCTTCCGGCCCTGATATCAGCACCGAAGGAGGCGAGCATGAGCTCGGTATGGTTTCTTGAAAGCGCAGGCTCCGTAACCTTTGTTACTGAGTCAGCGTAAAGTCCGGCTAAAAGAATCGCCGATTTTACCTGGGCAGAAGCAACAGGTGTTTTTATGGAAATACCATGAAGCTCTGATGGTTCGATTTTTAAGGGAGCACAGCCGTTACCCTTTAAGGAAGAGATTTTTGCTCCCATTTTAGTCAGGGGGTCAATAACTCTCTTCATGGGACGGCGTTGAATCGAAGCATCGCCTGTGAGGGTAACTTCAAAATTCTGCCCCGCGAGAATGCCCGATAAAATCCTTGTGGTTGTACCGGAATTTCCGCAGTCAATAATGTCGGAGGGCGTAGACAATCCATGGAGTCCCTTACCATGAACAAGGACACTTCCGTTTTCGGAATTTTCTTCGATGTCTATTCCCATCGCCCTGAACGCGTTCATGGTTGAAATGCAGTCAGCACTTTTCAGAAAACCTGTGATTTCGGTATCGCCTTCCGCAATCGAACCAAACATGACGGAGCGGTGGGAGATTGATTTATCGCCGGGAACGTTTATTTCTCCCTGTAAATGATTAGCGTGTGATAATTTCATATAATGATAATGACCTTTCCTAATGACCTGTTTCTTAATCCTTAATTC
>CAJOPI010000057.1 GCA_905236275.1 uncultured Lachnospiraceae bacterium
CCTTTCCCTATCCTCTTCATTTCTTCCATGAATATCCCATTGCCCATATATAACACCTTCTTACGAAATTATTTACGATACAATTTAATATTTTATTTCATGCACGTATGTGTTTATTGTATCACAAAAAAGCGCATTTCGCAACTACTAGCATATTCAAAAACAACATCCAGCATATTATATTACTCCCCATATTTTTGTAACATTTCTTCATAGAGAATTTCTTTAAAGAAGGGGAGAAAAATAATGGACTATACCAAACTCGGCAACAGGATACGTGAAGAAAGGCTTCGCCTAAACCTCACCCAGGAAAAATTAGCCGAATCCGTAAGCATCACAAGTGCCTATCTCGGACAGATTGAGCGCGGGGAAAGAGGGGTCAAACTAGACAAGCTTGTCGCTATCGCCAGGGTTCTCGGCGTGACTGTTGATTTTCTTCTCAAAGACTACATTTCATCCCCGGACGACAACTACATCAATCAAATACACCAGCTATTCCATAACAGGACAAATAGTGAAAAGGAGCTTGCTGTAAATATGATAAAGCTTATGTTCTCATACTCGCAGCGGAATCAAGACTAACACGTTTTTCATTGTTAGCCTTGTTAATATTTGATTTCTCAGATTTTTTCCTCTGATATGCTTTCTTCCAAAATGCAAAGCCATCCTTGCACAATCTGGTGGATTAAAAACCACATTTCCGAATCTTCATCCCCTAGCGATTCCTTTTCGGATTGAATTACATTGCAAAGATGGATGACTCCTTTCATTTCATGCATCACAAGTCCAACCTCGGTTTTATATTCTTTCATTAAGATTTCTCCTCTTATTTTCCTCACTTTTATGCCATTGGTACGTTTTACCAACACCAGCTTCGTCTGCTTCATTACTTCTTTAATCAAGCGACTCGCTTCAAAAAAGAAATCGGAGCAACGCCAAGCCAGCGTTGCCCCTCTCAAATCTCCATATAATCATGATGCCATTCTCAATCCCCCGCCACGTCTATCATACGCATAAACGTGATAGGATAGCCTTTCCTTCATAATCACCTGGCTGTCATTTACTTCTCTTACCATTCTGGCAAGCGTCTGATAATCGTCACAAAATCTCTTTGGCATAATTAGCACTTCATGCAGAGAGCTTGGGATTATTACAAGCTCGTCTTTGAAGTAATCGCTGATATTCTCCAAAGTGGTTTCTGACAGGATTTCCGCTGCACCATATAAATAATCCGAATTGCTCAGCACGTACATCGGGCTTTCTTCTTGACTGATTTCGCAGTCGCTTAACCCCGCAAGCTCCTTGAGGACGGATGCCATGTTCTTGAAGCTAGGCTGCTCTTTTTCCATGTTGCGCATTGCCGCATTGAAAATTTCTTGCTCTGTCTTTTTCCACAGCCTCATATGCCTGCTACGCAAGAGAAACGAGTTCGTTCTACATCCATTTTCCATTTCTGCCCTTATCCCGTAGACTACCGATAAGTCCAAACATTCTCTATGCGGTACCGATTCTAACAATGCCTTGTTAAGCTCGGTATTTATGAGCCTTGGATAAACGTTGTCCTTTACATAATTCCAATCCGTCAGACCTTCGGCATCAAAATGTGCAAGCATTTCTTCGCCGTTAATCTGGTCGTATATGTATTTGCTTGAACCTTCCAAGGAACACCTTCCCTTGCTGTAATCACGCCAAAATGGTTCTATGTTAATGACCATGAAACCATGTCCTGTATCTTTGCCCACAAGCAGGGATGCCTCCTTCACGCCGTTTAACCGTTCCATGTATCTTACCTCGATTTTATTATATGGCATCATTTTTTCTTTCAAATAATCCGCAATGCCATTTGCAAATTCTATTTTATCCATTTCCGATTCCTCCCGCTCCTAATTACGTTACCTTGTTCTTTGTCTTTCTCAGGCTATTTACCGCATTTTGGTACATATTATCGCTCATCTCGTTAATGCTATTTACGTTGTACCTTGCAAGCACCGCATCTAAAGCTACTCCGGTGCGTTCCAATTCCCTGTTGATTATCATTGACCTGTCAGGCTGTCCGTTTTCTTTATTTACATCTTCCCTCGCGGTATTGCCTCCTTTTATATTTCCAAACCGGTACACGATAGTTCCGTCTAATTTTGCAATCATCAGACCTGCAATCTCGTTATTCCCGTTATATGATATTTCCACGACTTTAAACTTGTCGTTTACATAGTGCTTGTCATTTCTGCAATCAATGCTGATGCGGCTTGC
>CAJOPI010000058.1 GCA_905236275.1 uncultured Lachnospiraceae bacterium
AAATGCCAAAAAAAGACGGAGACCTCTATAATTAGTCTCCGCCTGATTTTTGCTATTTACTTTAAGATGAACTTGTAGTCGTCGCTGTAAGAATTGTGTAATACAAAGGATCGCCCTTGGTATTCGTTCCTACATAACCGGTATATTTCTTTGCACCGAATATATAGGCTGTCGGTCTGCTTGCCACCTTGGAATATGACTTGGACTGTACGCTTGTATTATTCTTTGTATATATGCTCAGCGAGCTGTTTCCTGCATTTTTCTTCTTGACAGCTACGTTTACAGATGGTGTTATGGATGAGCCTGTATAACGGTATCCCGAAGAACACTTATCTGTAAGCTTTCCGCCTGCAATGTTGATTGGCTTGATTATAAAGAACTTCTCAACCTTGCCCTTATAAGACTGCTTTGCCGCACCCTTAACCTTGATTATAACCCTCGCAAGTCCGGGATTCTTGTTTGCCCTGTAAGAAACCTTGTAATCAGAATTTTCCGTAAGGGTCGTTCCCGTACTCTTATCCTTAACAACAATTGTAGGTTTAATCTTCGTTCCGGTATAATCAAGCTCCTCGAAGTTTTCAAGCTCCTTATTTTCATAGGTCATTGTAACTTCGATGGAAGAATCTGCTATAGGAGTAATCTTGTCATAGACCTTGAAGGACACCTTCTTAGTCTTCCTGAATGCGCCTTTACCCTCTATTGTCATCTTGACATTCTTCTTGTCCTGATTCTTTCCTGTGTAGCCCGAAGTAACTGCATAGTCAACTCCCTCTATAAGAGGAACCCATGTTCCATCAGACATCTTATATCGAAGAAGGATATCCGACTGATCATAATCCTTGCCTTCATCAAGCGCTCTGTCCTGAACTCCATAGACCTTGGCTTTACTTATCTTCGCACCCTTTGACGATACTATCTGGAAGGTTACTCCCTGATAGTAACTGAATACGGCATTACTGCTGACAAGCATATGTCCAACGCCTTCATCCTTACAGCCCAGAATAACTCTTGTAAAGAGACCGGAATCGGAATTCATAAGGTATCCATTCGCCTCAACTATAACCTTAGGCGAAATATTCTTTCCTGTGTGCTTATAAATATAATGCGGAAGAGTTACCGTAACAGCATTCGCAGAAACCTTCGTCAGAGAATTTACATTATCCGTAAATACTTTGATCCTCGGTGTATAAGCTGCAACGTAGGTATCTCCCATTATGTCATTTTTATAGAAGCTTACATAAGTCTTGCTGCTATAGCCCTTAGTGTAGCCATTGTCCTCGAAGCCTATCCAGTTATAGCTTCCATCAGTCTTACTTACAAAGGCATCAAAATCTAAACCGTCCTGTCTTCTTACTACAACCGCAAAGCTCCTGCCTTCGGTTATAAGAATCGGCTTATCAAGCTTAACCGTAACATATCCCGCATAATTAACATCTGCTCTTACAGTCTCAATAAGGTTATCAGCTGTAAAAGGTGATGCTTTCTTTGTAAGGTCATAAGGATAACTGTATACCGAAACCTCATACCTTCCGGCATCCGCAACAGCAAAGCCTACCTGCTTTACAGCCTCCCATGTAGTAGTAATATAATTTTCCGAAACCTTTGTACTCTTCCCGTTAACCGTCTTGGTTACGGTTCTCGTAGCAAGCTTTCCGCGATTCGCACTTGCCGAGAAAACATTGGCAATCATGTTGACTTCTTTTGTCTCAACATTCGCTGTTCCGTCATAAGCATACATATTTGTATAGCTTGTCTTCTCACCCGCAGTGAAATCAAATGCTACTGCCCTGCGCTTCTTGGCTCCTGCTTCTGCCGTAAAGGTTGCATCCTCATACGAAATATAGAATTCCTCGCCGGTAAGTCCCTTTGCCAAAAATCCGCCCTTTGTTGAAGGTTTCTTTCCTGTCAGTCTGTTGGCAAAGTCATCAGCATCAAGATTGTCATCCCATCCGTAAATTATAACTGAATGGTTGGGATCAGCATAATCATCGCTGACTGTAGTAAACATATAGTTTTCACTGTTTGTCCTGTATGCAGTCGCCGACGAAACACTCATATCCATGTAGGTGTCGATTACCGCCGACCCATATTTATAAATAAGGCCCTTGATTGCCGTAATATCATCAATCGGAACCATTGCAGATTGATTGAGCTGTCCCTTGATTCCATTTGCAGAGGTCGAATTTGCCAGAACAAACGATGCTATCGCAGCATTTCCATAACCCTTGTCACCTGTCTTATCTGTCGTGCTGTCATTATTGAAGCATTCAAGTGGATCATTCTGTTCGCCAAACAAAGCCTCCACAAGGTCATCCGCAGTTCCGTCTGCAGCTGCAAGCATGGCAGTATAAGCCCACTCATGTGACTCTACATCTGTAAGCTCTACATCATGAAGCTTACTTTCAGCATTATAATAGGATTTCCCCGTCCATTCCGAACTGTCAACTCTGTAAGTGTATTCGTCCGGAAAACTCAGACTTACAGGCTTTGAGCCGTCACTCTGGGTCGGAAGGTCATCCTCCGAAACAGAACCACCTGATACCGTATCCCCAGAATCCTTCGAATTTTCAGACTTTTTGGATTCTTCAGAATCTTCCGATTCTTCTGATTCTTTCGAACTGCCCGTACTCGCCTGACTTACAGTATCCGTATTGTCCCCGTCATTGCCTTCATCTTCATTTTTTGAGCTTGTTGCCTCGGTCTGAATATCAATCCCGTCAACATCTTCCGTAGCTAATGCAGGCATCGTCAATAATCCTGTAATAATAGCCGTACTCAGCAGCACAGCTAACCCTTTTCTGTAATGCCGTACTATCATTCCCTTAGCTCCTCCATCTTTAAAATCCCTATTTTTCAATAATAAGCCCATAAGAAGCTCATTTTTAAACATTGTATTCACTCTCTCCTAAATCATACCACTTTTCAGCCCTAAATTTAAAGCCCTTTCCCCACACACTATATATCGGAAAGTACCCCCAGTTAGCATTATATTTAGGACGGTGAGTTCTTGCATTTTTTTGTATACATTTTTAGATGAAATGCAAAGAACCCGTTTTCAGAAACAATCCAGACCCCGGAACCCCCACGTCACATGAAAGGTTCTACTTAGTGCTGCTTCGTTCCCGACCTGACACGGTTCGCAGATTTCCATTGCGTGGGACCGGAGCCTGAATTGTTCCTAAAAACGGATACCGTTGCAATTATAGTCTTCGAACTGCTATATGTCAAGACTTTCCGAAGATTTTATTACATGATTATTACAATTCTTTAATTTTTCTATTTTACCCCCATAGCCTTACTCAGCTGCTCGTACTGAACATTCAGCTTTTTAAAGCTTGCCATTATTTCATTATTTTTTTCAACAGCATGCTTCATTATTTCTTCCTTATCACCGGCAAATGCCATGACTATCTTTCTCTGGAACTTGTTGTGATTCATTTCATCTTCGAGCATGGCCGCAACAGACGCCGCCGGCTTTATCTTTCCGTTGTCCCCGCTCACCGCGATACTTGCTGCCCTCTCGGCAACCTGAAGAATTTTATCATTCTGCGTCATCTCAGGACCGGTAAGCCCTTCGGGAAATCCGCTTCCGTCTATACGTTCATGATGGCGCGAAAGAATATCACACACCTCTGAATCAATCCTCTCACGTAAAAGGTCAGACGCCATATCGAGATGCCTGCAGTATTTCCTTATGCTCATTTCCTCCTTGAGATCCCTTGCATCCCTGAGTTCGGGCGGAACCTTCGACATTCCTATATCATGCAGAAGACCGGCATAGCGAAGCTTCGCTATATCCTCTTTGCTGACACCGTCAAGTCTCTTTGCTATCTGTTCCGCAATATCCATGCATATTATGGCTTCACTGGCTCTTTTTTCCTCGGCAAAGGACATGACGTACACAAGAAGCTCAAGCATCTTTTCCTTGTCCTCGTCAGAAAACATCACTTCCTCTAAGGCTTCATAAAGTATATCCAGGTATTCTCCCGTTCCGAGTTTATCAAATATGTCATATTTTCTCGTTGCTATATCAAGGAGATTGAAGGCTTCCTCCGAAAACTTTGTTCCGATATGCCGTCTCAGATCATTAGGACTGAATCTCTGTCCCTTTATCAGCCTGAAATGGTCTATCATCCCGGCAAGGTTCAGCATATTGGCTACATTTTTATATTCATAATTTACATTTACCAGATTTTTATAATCAACATGGCTGTAAAGTATAATTTTTGACTGGTTCTCATAAGGAGAAATGTTTTTCATGAAAAGATAGCCATAAATCGAATGCGGCAAAGGATGCTCATATTCATATTTAAGAGTATCCACACCCTGCTCCACCTTATATGCACCTATATCATGAAGCGTAGCCATAAAAGTCAGCTCTGCAAGCTCGAAATCCTCAAATTTCCCCGAAGACATAAGCATCGCATACAAAATAAATGCTGTTCTGCAGCTATGACCCATAACGTTACTGTCTATTAACTTTAATGCGCCAACTATAAGCGAGCAGATCCTTTCACTGCGAATGATGTCTTCCACGAGCCGCCCCTCACTCCCACTTCATATTTTCACGCAGCCGGCAGCAAGGTGCCGGCTGCTGATTGAATAGCAACAAAACTACAACTTTATTCTATCACTAAATCCTTTTTCATTCCATAGCTAACTCGCGATTGAAGCTTATGTATTTAAAGAAAAAATTTCATTGGAGTATATATGATACCACTGTTCATCTGAGACCCTGCGGTATCGACGAAGCCGTATTTATGGTAGAAGCCAATGGCATACGGCGAAGAATGCACCGTCACATAGCTCTGCCCCAGTTCAGTCAGAAGGTGGTCGCAGAGACGGCGCATAAGCGCGGAAGCTACGCCCTGCCTGTGGCAGGACTCTTCCACGAATAGAAGTGATATATGGTTTTTATTCCTTGCAGATATTATTCCTATAATCTTTCCGTTATCCTCAAAGCAGCCAAACAATATGTATTCGCCCTGTAAGAACATTTTATAAAGCGTTTCATCTGTGATGAATTTCCTGAAATTCTCAATTCCCTCCGCACTGTAGACATCCGTTTCAAATTTCAGGAATACTCTCCAGGCAAGTGCCATTGCATCATCCCATTCTTCCGCTCTTACGGTACGAATAGTCCTCATTCTCTTTCCCCCTCACAAGCTGCTAAGATCATCCAAATAATCCCTTGAAGAAACTTACGATTTTATCTCCTATTCCCTTAAAGAACGATTTCGCAACAGAACCGGCAATCGCTCCCTTATTCTCATCAATAGCTTTCGCGATATCCTCTCCCGTAATATTATCGCCAAGCTGCTTATAAATGCTTTCTGCCTGATCTATAAGCGTATTGTAGTCAAGACCGAGAGCGTTTATCTTTTCCATAAGGCTGACAATTTTTTCTATCTCGTCATCACTAAGCTTTATCTTTTCCGACTTTCCGCTGTTGTAGGCATCAATAGCCTCCTGAACCGCTTCCTCTATTGCCTCCTTGCTCGAAAGATCCCTCTTGGCGATTTCCTGTTTTATGTAGCCTAAAAGTGCCTCAACTTCTTCACTTGATGCACCGTTCGCTGCTGCCGCTGCCGCTTCAAGCTCACCGGTTGTGACAAGCTCGTCAAGCGAGGTGTCAAGTGCCTGAGTATTAAGTGTGGTATCAGTCATTTCGGCATAAGCCTTCAGTGCTCCGATAAGTGCAGCCGTCCCTGATATCGACGTAGGCGCCGCAACGATTATGTCCGCATCCTCAACCCCTGCCGTAAGCAGGGCGTTCTTGTACATACCCTCTGTGCAGTAGTTTATATTGTGTGTTACAACATTTATCCCATGTCCGCTCTCCGCAGGCTTTACAAGTACTGAAGAAAGGGACTTCGTTCCTATGACCGAGGAACTTATATAGCTGTCAAGATACTGATGCTCCTCGGCATTTGTAATATTTACAACATTATAACCCGAAGTATCCGTTCCGTTCAGTCCCATGAGACTCATTACCGTCGCAAGCTGTGAGTTTGTAAGGTCTGAGCCGAGTGCCAGATAAATCTGTGACTTATCAACCGAATTATCCTTCTTTTCCTCTGCTGCCCCGTTCTCATCTCCCCATGTCACGTCCTGCACGTCCTTTGCCGCAACCATAGAAACAGGCATAACGCACAGTACTCCCGCTAAAATAAAGGCTAATAATTTTTTCATAAATTGTTCCTCTTAAAATATTATGATTATCATGCCATCCGCTTATCAATATGGCAATCCCTGAAAAAGTTCATTATATCCATCATGATATCAAATCTGTCTTTTTCAAGATAAATTTCATGGCGGTCCTTCGGATATATCTTCGTTATAACCTTTGTCATTCCGATATTTTTATATGATTCCGCAGCCTTCAGAACACCTTTGCCGAATTCTCCTACCGGGTCATGCTCGCCGGATATGATAAAAAGCGGTAAATCCTTTGGTATCTTTTCCATTCGCTTTATATCCTGAGACCTCTCCACAAGATTGAAAAGCGTCTCGTAACCGTTCAGACTGAAGCTGTGTCCCATAAGTGGGTCTGCAGCATTGCGTTCTGCTATTTCAGGTCTTGAGCAGCACCAGTCAAAGGGATATTCACAGCCCTCGGGCGATTTTTTCCTATATTTTCCCGTCGAATAATAGGCAAGTTTTTTGCTTACATATCTTTCGCCATGGATTTTTTCCAGGATTTCTACAAGCTTTTTTCCGGCTTTAAGTGACATTGGAGCGAAACTTCCCGTTCCCATGAGTATCGCACCGCTTATTCCGCTGCCATACATTTCTATATAATTTCTGATCACGAAAGACCCCATCGAATGCCCCATAACGAATACGGGCAGTTCAGGATTTTCAGCCTGCACAAGCTTTTTCAGCCTGTGAACGTCCCGAACCACTACCGTCGCCGGATCCTGCCCGCAGAAGTAGCCGAAGTCCTTCTCATCAACGACGGTTTTTCCATGACCAAGCATATCGGCGCCGGCAACGACTATTCCCTGTTCTGCCAGGAATTCAGCCATCTCGGCATATCTTCCGAAATGTTCACCCATTCCATGAGCTACTATCAGACATGCCTTCTTTTTTCTTTCCGGAATGAATTTTACCGCATAAATTTTGCTTTTCATGTCGCGCGAGTCAAATCTCAATTCCTGCCTTACCATCATTCCGTCCCCCTATGAAATAGTGACGCAATCTGCCAAGAAATCATCAAAAAGTAATTTTGTAATTCTTAATCTGATTACTTTTATCCGACTTCCGCACCACTTTCAACATCGTGCTCTACAGTCATCAGAGCGAGCTCGCCCTTGCTGTCGAGTGCTGAAAGTATCATACCTTCCGACATCATTCCTGCCATCTTACGGGGCTTGAGGTTAAGAACAGCCATAACCTTCTTGCCCACTAGCTTTTCAGGCTCGGGATAATGCTTCTGAATGCCTGAAAGTATCTGTCTCTCCTCATCTCCGAATTTAAGCCTGAAGCAGAGAAGCTTCTCCGATTTCTCAACCTTTGTGCAGCTCAGAACCTCTCCAATCCTGAAATCACATTTATCGAAATCATCAATTGTAATGAAGTCTTTTCCTTCGTTCTTAGGAGCTTCTTCCTTCTTATCGTCCTTCTTTTCTGCTGCGTTTGACTTTGCCTGTGCTTCCTCTATCTTTGCAACCTCCTTCATGATATCGTCAAGCTTGACCCTTGCAAAGAGTATTTCAGGAGCATCGGTAACCTTTGTTCCGCTCTTAAGTCTTCCCGCTTTGTCAAGGTCTTCAAATGCAGGCTTTTCTGCGTTGAGCTCCTTATAAATCTTCTCTGCTGTCGAAGGCAGGAATGACTCTAAGAGACCGGCTCCGATAGTTATGCAGTCAGCAAGATTGTAAAGAACTGTGGAAAGTCTGTCTGCCTTTGCTTCGTCTTTTGCCAGTACCCAGGGCTCTGTCTCATCGATATATTTGTTGCAGCGCTTAAAGAGGTTGAATATGTGCGTGAGCGCGTCAGCCACACGAAGTCCCGACATATCCTTTACAACGGTCTCTTTTGTTCCGAGAACCGTTGCGTAAAGGTCCTTGTCTACCTCTTCCTCGGCGCCTTTTGCTTCAAGCACGCCACCAAAGTACTGATTAGTCATGGAAACTGTACGCTTTACAAGATTTCCGAGCGTGTTGGCAAGGTCAGAGTTGAAACGCTCTACCATGAGCTCCCATGAAATTACGCCGTCCGTCTCGAAGGGCATTTCATGAAGAACGAAATATCGAACCGCGTCAACACCGAACATATCCGCCATATCATCAGCATAAATAACATTTCCCTTTGACTTACTCATCTTACCGTCGTCCTGTAAGAGCCATGGGTGTCCGAATACCTGCTTCGGAAGCGGAACCCCGAGTGCCATAAGGAATATGGGCCAGTAAATCGTATGGAAACGAATTATGTCCTTTCCTATTAGATGCAGGTCCGCAGGCCAGTATTTATCAAAAAGCTCACCATTATCGCCGTCAACATCATATCCAATACCTGTGATATAGTTTACAAGCGCATCAAGCCATACATATACAACGTGCTTCGGGTCGAAATCCACCTGAATGCCCCATGTAAACGAGGTTCTCGAAACACAGAGGTCCTGAAGTCCGGGCTTTAAGAAGTTATTCATCATCTCGTTTTTCCTCTGCTCGGGTTGTATAAATTCAGGGTGCTCCTCAATGTAATTGATAAGCCTGTCGGCGTATTTGCTCATTTTGAAGAAATATGCCTCTTCATGGGCAGGCTTTACAGGACGTCCGCAGTCAGGGCATTTTCCGTCAACCAGCTGAGACTTTGTCCAGAAGGACTCGCAGGGAGTGCAGTACATTCCCTCATAGGCTCCCTTATAAATATCGCCCTGTTCGTAAAGCTTCTTAAATATCTTCTTAACCTGTTTCTCATGGTCTTCGTCTGTGGTTCTGATGAACCTGTCATAAGAAGTACCCATGAGGTCCCAGATTCTCTTTATCTCACCTGCTGCCCGGTCAACGAACTGCTTCGGCGTAATGCCCTCGTCCGCAGCCTTCAGTTCTACCTTCTGTCCATGCTCATCCGTTCCGGTCTGGAAATGAACGTCATAGCCTTCCGCTCTCTTGAACCTTGCAATCGCATCTGCAAGTACTATTTCATAAGTATTGCCTATATGAGGCTTTCCCGATGCGTAAGCAATCGCCGTTGTAATGTAATAAGGTTTCTTTTCAGTCATTTTTGATTATCTCCAATTTCCCTGCCAAATGTGAGCAGTTTCTTTTCTATGTATCTTATAAACGTAGCACAGATAGTTTTGTGTGTCAAACGCGAAAAATCCCTCTTGCTTTATCACAGAAAAGTGTTATCATAGGTTTGAAACGCAGAGTAGGCAGTGAGGCGTTAAGTGTCGGTCGAACAGGGAGTTGTCGTCCGAACGAAAAGGATTTTTCCTTGCGGTCTCACAGTCGCATCCCGCTGCTGTATTGAATGCCATAACGTGCCTCCAATGCAGACAGTACCGGCTTGCATAAGGAGGTTTTTTTATGCAGAAATTCAAGGATACCAAAGTTATCACAGTTATCGGTATGCTCACCGCGGTTTCCGTTATACTGGGCTTTTTAAAGATAGCGGTAAACTCTCTCATCGAAATCCGCTTTACCAATCTTCCCATCGCCGTTGGCGGTGCGCTTTTAGGTCCGCTCGCAGGCAGTCTTGTGGGCGCTTTATCCGACATCGTCCAATATCTTGCCAAACCTACGGGACCCTTTTTCCCCGGTTTTACTATAAGCTCCGCCGTTACAGGTATTATTTTCGGGCTCATTCTAAAGTCCAAATCCGAGTCGGCGTCGTCTGTTTCCATGAAGAGGATAATCCTTGCAGAGCTTTGTGTTACCCTGCTTGTCAGCCTGCCGCTGAACAGCCTCTGGCTTTCACTCCTTTACGGCAACGGTTTTATCGCCGTTCTTTCTTCAAGGATCTTGAAGGAAATTGTCATGTTCCCGATAAACACTGTTCTTCTGACGGCTGTTATCAAGCCTGTCGGCAGATTCAACAAAATTTTTCTTCCGGTGAGTGCAAAAAAATGACCTACAACGAAGCATTAAATTATATATTATCTATTCCGGCATTTTCGCCAAAGTCGATTGTCAACGGCAGCGAACCCTTTGACCTTGTAACTATCAGAGAGCTCCTGTCACGCCTCGGCAATCCGCAGGACAGCCTGAAATACGTCCACATCGCAGGAACGAACGGAAAGGGCTCCACAGCGTCTTATATAAATCAGATATTGATAGAGAGCGGACTTACAGTCGGACTCTATACTTCTCCTTATATAGAAAGATTTACCGAGCGGATTCGTGTGAATAACGAGGAGATTTCTCCTGAAGAACTTGCAGCTCTGACAGAAAGAGTTGCTAAAACCATTGAAGAAATGAAGGCTGACAGCTGCCGTCTTCCTTCTGAATATGAGGTAGTTTCCGCTATTGCCTTCCTTTATTATAAAGAAAGAAAATGCGATATTGTAGTTTTAGAGGTCGGACTTGGCGGCAGGCTGGACGCTACCAATGTCATCAAGGCTCCGGAGCTTGCAGTTATTACAAGCATAAGCTTTGACCATACGGAGATTTTAGGCGATAGTTTAGGAAAAATCGCCTATGAAAAGGCAGGTATAATCAAAGAGGGCTGCGAGGTTCTGCTCTACCCCGTAGCAGCGGAAGCCGAGAAGTCGATTGCTTGTGTCTGCAAAGAGCGTAACGCAAATCTTCATAAAGCCTTAGTTCCCGAAAAAGCATTATCTGCAGGACTCGACGGTCAAAAATTTTCTCTGAGCATCAATGGAAATGATGAAATTTTTGAGACCTCGCTCTTGGGAAATTATCAGATAAATAATGCGTCTCTCGCAATTCAGGCAGCTCGTATTCTCAGAGATAAGGGTTGGCGCATAAGCGGAGATGCCATAAGAAACGGTATCAAAAACACTTCGTGGGCAGGACGTTTTGAGCTGCTTCAAAAAAAGCCTTACTTTATAATCGACGGAAGCCACAATACAGAAGGTGCTTCGGTACTTGTAAAAAGCCTCGGGCAGTATTTCCCCAATAAGAAGATAATTTTTATCGCCGGCGTTTTAGAAGATAAGGACTACCAACAGATGATGGCGAAGGTCATTCCCTTAGCAAAAAGTTTCCTGACTATCACGCCACCATCGCCGCGCGCCCTAAACTCCACAGCACTCGCAGAATACTTGCTAAAATCAGGTGCCCCGGCCGCAGAAGCCTTTGACAAAATCGAAGACGCTGTAGATTCGGCACTTTCAACAGCCGGATCGGATGATGTGATTTGCGCATTTGGCTCTCTTTATTATATTGGCATAGTCAGAAAGTTAATTATTCAGAAGTCAGTTGCAGATAATTAACAAATCCAAGGCGGGGAATAAATTTTTTCTTTCTTTTTTTACGTTAAAGCATTATACTGTTCTTGTTGTGTCTATAGGGCTTTTATTCATAAGGAGGCATTTTCAAAATGAAAGATTACAAACCTTTCAAAGAAGGCAAGGTACGCGAAATTTATGATATCGGCGAGTCACTTATCATGGTGGCAACAGACCGCATTTCTGCATTTGACGTTATCCTGAAAAATAAGGTCACAAAGAAGGGAACCGTTCTGACGCAGATGTCAAAGTTCTGGTTCGACTATACCGCCGACATCCTGCCAAACCACATGATTTCAACCGATGTAAACGATATGCCTGAATTTTTCAGACAGGACGAATTTAGGGGAAACAGCATGCTTGTCAAAAAGCTTACAATGCTTCCGATCGAATGTATCGTCCGCGGCTATATCACAGGAAGCGGCTGGGAAAGCTATAAAGAGAACGGAACCGTTTGCGACATAAAGCTTCCCGAAGGCCTGAAGGAATGTGACAAGCTTCCCGAACCCATTTACACACCCAGCACTAAGGCTGAAATCGGAGACCACGACGAGAATATCAATTTCGAGCGCAGCGTTGAAGTTCTGGAGCGTGACTTCCCCGGACATGGTGAAGAATATGCGAAGGCTATTCGTGACAACACAATCGCTCTTTATAAAAAATGTGCTGATTATGCGCTTACAAAGGGTATAATCATTGCAGATACAAAGTTCGAATTCGGTATCGATGAAAACGGTAAGGTCGTTCTTGCTGATGAAATGCTCACTCCGGATTCAAGCC